>CAVHWJ010000164.1:0-6133 GCA_963639565.1 uncultured Prevotella sp.
CCACATACCTCATCAACATGATGCGCAAGTTCGGCGTGCTGCCGAGTTCGATGACGCCGAGGTTTGCCAAAGCCTCAGCCTTTGACGCACCCACCGAAAGCATCAAGGCGATAACGCCGCTGCTCTACCAGAGCGGCTACGTCACGATAAAGGGATATGAGGAGGAAACAGACATCTATATGCTCGACTTGCCCAACATGGAAATACGCACGGGGCTTTTTGAGAGTATGCTGCCCTATTACCTTGAGGGCTGCGCCGAAGAGGGCGACGTGGCGATCGCCCGAATGTCGGCACTTGTCAAGCGCGGACGCATGGACGAGGCGTTGCGGCTGCTCGCCGGTTTCCTTGAAACAGTGCCTTACTGCGACAACACACATTACGAGGGTCACTACCAACAGGTGCTGTATATCATCTTCGCCCTGCTCACTGGCTACGGCATCCTTGTGGAACAGCGCACGGCAAAAGGCAGGATTGACATCACGCTCGAAACGGACACCGCCATATACATAATGGAACTGAAATTCAACGGCAGCGCAAGCGACGCCCTCGCACAGATAGAGAACCGCCGCTACGCCGACGCCTTCAAGATGAGGAACAAGCCTGTCGTTAAGGTCGGCATGAATTTCTCCCTGAAAGACGGAGTGAACTCGCTGGAGTGGAAAATCGGGGGCTGAACATTCAGCAATAGAAACCATACGTCATTCCATTAGCATTGACAAAATTAATTTATGAATAATTGGCTTACACTTCGTACGCCGAACTTTGTTTCGTGGTTAATTCATGACTATTCGTGTCAAAAAGATATTGTTTTCTTTTGAACATAAATCTCCATGAATTAACCACGAATTTTCATTAATTGTTGCTATATACTATTACTGAATAGTTTACCTCCATAAATTATCCACAAATTAAAATGTGTCAAAAACTAAAAATCCGGCCACGCTTAACACAGCGGAGCCGGATTCGTTTTGTCTTTGATGCAGACTTGTTTTATTGATTATGAAGAATTAGATTACTTTGCGTACTGGTCGTTCTGCTTGATTACATCGGGGTTCTGGTTCACCACCTTCTGCGGAATGGGCAGCAAGTATATCGGGTTGGAGATATGCTTGGCACAGTTCTGCATCACAGTGGCGGCAGTGCCAAGGCGTTGCAGGATGAACCACCGCTGGAACTCCATGCCAAGCTCCACCTGGTATTCGTGTTGCAGGGCGAGGGTCATGGTGTTGTATTCCGACGGATAGCCGGCCTCGCCGTAGCCGGGCAGTCCGGCGCGGTGGCGCACCTGGTTAAGATACTGGGCGTCGCCCGTAGCCTCGGTAAGCATCAGGAGCACGTCGGCGTAGCGCAAAATCATGAAATTGTTGCGCGCCAGCTCGCGGAGCGAAGAAACCGTGGCCTCGGTGTCGCGCCACTTGATGCAGTAGCGTGTGGCAACGTGCTGACCCGAAGCCGTCTCATAGCCGTCGGCGATAGAAGCGTCGCGACGCGGGTCGCCGGTCTCGTAGGCGTTCCACAGGTCGTCGGACACCTGGTTCTCGCCGGCTCCCCACGCCGTAACGATGCGGTTGTCGAGGGGAGTGAACATAGCCCAGTATTTGCTGTATGGCTGACTGGAACTTGTTGTCTCGGCATACTGCACCTCAAAGATTGACTCCTTGGAGTTCTTCTTCTTGTAGTCCCACAGGTCGGCGTAGTTGTCCACGAGCGAGAACTTGTTATACACCTTCATCAGATAAGTCTTCGCCTCGTCCTTCTGCCCCAACGTGAGATACACCTTGCCAAGCAGGACGTTCGCAGCGTCGCTGTTGGCGGCACCCGTGAAACGCTCGCCGCTCTTTGCCGGGAGCACCTCGGCGGCATCCTTCAAGTCCTGTATAATCTGCGCATAAACGTCAGCCTTCGGCGTACGGCCGTAAGAGTAAGACTCGCTCACCGACACGGGGGTTGTGACCAACGGCACGTCGCCCCACGCCCTCACCATGTCGAAATAATAGAGGGCGCGCATGAATTTCGCCTCGCCCACGAGCTGGTCCACGCCGCTCAGTCCCGCGCTGCGACTTATCACGTTGTTTATCTTATAGATTGCCTTATAGTAGGTCTCCCACCAACCCTCCACCAGGGTGTTGGTGGTGGTCATGTTGGTGTGGTTGTCGAGGGCGTTGTAGTCAGCCACCGCTCCGGCGGTGTTGGTGTTATACACGTTGTCAGACATCAGTTCGCCGTACATCGAGGGCAGTCCCTCGGGTCCCCACACGTCGTAGAGTGTGTTGTAGACAGAGACCATCGCCGTTTCCATGTCGTCCTTTGACTGGTAAAAAGCCTTCTCGTTGGCGTTGGAATATGGCGCCAGGTCGAGGAAGTCGCTGCAGCCCGCCGTGGTGAGGGCGAAGGCCGCCGCTATCAAATATGTTATCTTTTTCATTGTATTCAAATTTAAATTCTCATGTTAATCGCCTTAGAAGCCCACGTTGATGCCGAAGGTGCAGGTGAACGGGTTAGGATAAGCTCCGTAGTCGTAGCCCACGCGGTAGCCGGTCTGGAAGGTAGAGCCTTCGGGGTCGTAGTTGGAGTAGTTGGAGAACACGTGTACGTTTTCCATGTTCACATAGACCTTGAGCGAGGTCATGCCGAGCGTCCTGAGGATGGAGTTGGGGAAATTGTAGCCCAGACGGATGTTCTTGATGCGCACGAATGAGCCGTCTTCAACCCACATCGACGAAGAGCTTGACTCTATGGTGTTCGGCGTGGTGCGCGGTTTCGGTGTCATGCCGTCGCCGGGTTCAGCGTCGCTCACCCAGAAGTTGCTGCGGCTGGCGTAGAGGTTGCGCGCGCCGTTGTAGAAGCCGAGGAAGCGTGCGTTCTGGTTCATTATCTCGTTGCCGTGTGTACCGGTGAGCATGAACGAGAACTCGATGCCCTTCCACGAAATGTTGTTCGTCAAGCCCCATGTGAAATCGGGCTGGTAGTTGCCAAGGATAGTGCGGTCGTTGGCGTCGATCGTGCCGTTGCCGTCCACGTCGAGCACCTTGGGGTCGCCCGGCTCCGCGCCGGCATACTTAGGCACGCTGGGGTCGTTGATTTCGGCGGTGCTGTAAACGCCGGTCACCTTGTAGCCGTAGTAGTTGCCCACAGGCTGCCCCACCTCGGTGCGCGATATTGCGGAGTTGGTGTTCACCTCGATAGGAGCGTCGTTGTTGCCAAGCTTCAGCACCTTGTTGCGGTTGGCGGAGATGTTGAAGTCTGTGGTCCAGAGGAAGTTCTTGTTGCGGATGTTCACGGAGCTGAGGTTAAGCTCGAAACCGCAGTTCCTCACCGAACCGATGTTCATCTGCGACTCCGTGAAGCCGGTGAGCACCGGGACGGGGACGCTGAGAAGCATATCCGTTGTCTTTGAATAGTAGTAGTCGAAACCGATGTTCAGTCGGCTGCCGAAGAGGTTTGCGTCGATACCGATGTCATACTGCCCCGTCTTCTCCCACTTCAAATCCTTTGAGGGCATCGTCTTTGTGTAGAGACCGCTGGCGAGAGAACCGTTCACGGCATACTGCGAGGTGGTGAGCAGTCCGATGGCGGCGTAGTCGTCGATCTGGTTGTTACCCGTGACACCGTAGCTGGCGCGGATTTTCAGGTTGTCGAGCCAACCACGTGTGGGCAGCATGAACTTTTCCTCTGATATACGCCATGCGGCAGACACCGAGGGGAAGTAGCCCCAACGGTTGTTTGAACCGAAGCGCGAGCAGCCGTCGGCACGGATTGACGCGCTGGCGAGGTATTTGCCCTTATAAGAATAGGTGGCGCGTGCGAGGTATGACATCAAAGCCCATTCCGACTTGACGCTGGTGCCGGTCTGCGTGGTGCTGGCGTTGATTGTATGCACAAGGTCGTTGGGGAAGCCCGTACCCGAGAGGTTGGAGAACGTGGTGACCTGGTCCTGCATGGAGTAGCCCACGAGAGCCGTCACGTTGTGGTCCTTGTTGAATGTCTTGTTGTAGTTGAGCGTGTTCTCCCACACCCAGTTGTCCACGCGGCGTGTGGAGTAAGTGCCTGAGGCATGTACCCAACCCGAGTAGCCCCATTTCTGTCCCTCGTTCCAGTACCACTCATGGTGACCGTCGGAAGAGTTGATGCCGGCTGAGGTCTTGAATGTCAGTCCGTCGACGATCTTGTATTCTCCGAACGCCGTGCCGATGATGTTGTCGGTCTTCACCTGTTTCGACTGCTCGTAGGTGAGCGAATAGGGATGCCACAGCTGGAAGCCGTATTTAACAAAGGTGTTCCAGATTGACGAGGGGTCTTTGAAGCCCAGCGAACCGGTCTCCACATAGAGGGGGAAGATAGGGTCGCTCTGACAGGCGAGGCTCACCACGTCAGACTTTCCCGCCAGACCCTGCGGCGAATCGGTGGAACGGGTGAAGTTGAGCTTCATGCCCACGTTAAGGCGGCTGTTTATCTTGTGGTTAAGGTTGAGACGGCCGGAGAGGCGCGTGTAGTCGTTGGTTATCACCACACCCTTCTGGTTGAGGTAGCCGAGCGACATCATAAACTGCGTCTTCTCGCTTCCGCCCGAAACCGAAGCCTGAACGTTGTGGCTCACGCCGGTGCGGTAGAGCACGTCCTGCCAGTCGGTGCCGTTGCCGATGCGCGCCAGCCACTCGCTGTCGGAGAATTCCGAGGGTATCACGTATTTCGCCGGCTTGCTGTTGCGGTCGAGCGACGGGGTCTTCGCCACGTCGGTCTGCCACTGGTTCTCGCGTGCCGCGCTCTCGTAGCGCATCCACTGCGTGGCGTTCATCATGTCAATCTTGCGGTTCACCTGTGAGAAGCCGAACTCGTAGGAGAGGTCCACGCGTGTCTTGCCGGCCTTGCCCGACTTGGTGGTGATGAGCACCACGCCGTTTGCGCCGCGCGAACCGTAGATGGCTGCCGAGGCTGCGTCCTTGAGCACCTCGATTGACTCGATGTCGTTGGGGTTGATGTTGTTCATCGGGTTGTGGTTGGAGTATTGCAGCGAACCGCCGTTCGCGCCGCTTCCCGAATTGGTGTCGTCTTCGAGAGGCACGCCGTCGATAACGTAGAGCGGCGTAGTACCGGCGTTGATTGAGGTGGCTCCGCGCACCTTGACTGTGGGCGCCATGCCGGGAGCACCCTGCGACTGCGTTATCTGCACGCCCGAAACCTGTCCTGCCATTGACTGCAGGGCGTTGCCGAACGAGCGGTCTTTCAGCTTGTCGGCGCCGATTGCGCTCACCGCTCCGGTGAGGTCGCGCTTCTTCACCGTGCCGTAGCCAACCGCCACCACCTCGTCGAGCATCTCGGAGTCTTCTTCGAGCCTCACCTTGATGGGTTTGTCGGTGGCCTTGAAGGTCTTAGTCTTGAAACCCACGTATGTCACTTCGATTGTCTTGCCCGGCTCCGCAGCGAACGAGAAATTGCCGTCGATGTCGGTAATCACGCCCGTGGAAGAGCCTTTCACCACGACGCTCGCGCCGATTATGGGCTGGCCGTTGGAGTCCACCACAGTACCGGTGACTTTCTGCTGCGCGTCCGCAAAGGCGGAAACCGCGAAGAAGCAGCAGAGCAGCATCAGTTTCACGAGAAACTCGCCTCCCCACTTTCGGGAAGAGTTGCACCTTTGTTCTTTCATTGAATAATAGATTTAATAGTTGATTAATGTTATTAGATTTATGCTACATCAGCCGTTTTCATGGAACAAGTCCCACGCTCTCGCGCCCGTCACGGGCGGTTGGTTTCAGGTTTTTTATAGATTTAAAGTCCTTTACGAGAGCAAATTTAATAATTTTAAATAAAAGCGCAAAACCCGCAGACATCCTCAGGGGACGCTGCGGGTTTTGCCTGTTATATGCTAAAGCGTTGATGAACAAAACTTTCCTACTGTCTTGTAAATCCTACACCCATATCAATTATTATTGTTTTAAAATCATAAATTGATGTATTTCCGCCACTATTGGGCTGCACTACTTCACGTAATCCTTTGCGGAATCCACCGCAACGAGAACGCGGTCTTCGCCGTGCATATAGGGGGCGTCGTAAGAGAACGAAGTCACCTTGCTTTCGAACTCGCCGATGTAGGTGAATGTGCCGTCCTGAGGGTTGAACCACCACGCCTTTT
>CAVHWJ010000165.1:0-6098 GCA_963639565.1 uncultured Prevotella sp.
TTATTCAGCCCTGAAATTCACAAGGTCTTCCGCCACGAAACTCTTGACGTAGACGCTGTGGCCTACCACTTCCTCCTCGGCGAGGCGAACGTAAGCCTGCGCGCTCTTGGCGAAGAGGTGCGGGGCGGCGGTGGCGTCGCCCACGATAAGCAGAGACATGAGGATGTCGGCGGTCATGTCGTAGAGACGGCGCGCGAGGAAATCGTGCATCTCCTGGCTGTCGCCCTGCTTGACGTATTCAAGCGACTGCTCGTAGAGTTCCACCATCTTCTGTATGCGCACATGGAGCGGCTTCATCTCCTCCGACACCTCGCGTCCGAGCATTTCCTTCATAATGCCCAGATAGGTATTGTTGGTGATATAGCGGATGGCAGCCACCACCTGGAGCTGCGTCGTTCCCTCGTAGATAGAGAAGATGCGCGCGTCGCGGTAGAGACGCTGGCACTTATAGTCCATGATGAAGCCCGAACCGCCGTGAACCTGTATGCAGTCGTAGGCGTTCTGGTTGGCGTATTCGGAGTTCATGCCCTTGGCGATAGGCGTGAAGGCGTCGGCCAGACGTGCGTATTTCTTCTGCTCCTGCTTCTCCTCGGGAGTGAGCTTGCGCTCGCGCGAAATATCCTCAAGAGCCTTGTAAATGTCCACGTAGCGCGAAGTCTGGTAGAGGATGCTGCGCCCCGCGTCGAGCTTCGCCTTAATCTTGGCGATCATGTCGTAGACGGCAGGGAAATTCACGATAGCCTCGCCGAACTGCTTGCGTTCGCGTGCGTAAGCCAGAGCCTCGTCGTAGGCGGCCTGGCTCAGACCCACGCTCTGCGCCGCGATGCCCAGGCGCGCGCCGTTCATCAGAGCCATAACGTATTTGATGAGACCCATGCGAGTGCTTCCGCAAAGCTCCGCCTTGGCGTCCTTGAACACCAGTTCGCAGGTCGGCGAACCGTGGATGCCGAGCTTGTGCTCGATGTGGCGCACGGTAACGCCGCCCTGGTTCTTGTCGTAGATGAACATCGAGAGGCCGCGGCCGTCGCGCGTGCCGGCTTCTGAGCGTGCGAGAACGAGGTGGATGTCGGAATCGCCGTTTGTTATGAAACGCTTCACGCCGTTGAGCAGCCAGCAGCCCTCCTCCTCGCTGTAAGTCGCCTTGAGCATCACGCGCTGGAGGTCGGAACCGGCGTCGGGTTCGGTGAGGTCCATACTCATCGTCTCCCCGGCGCAGACGCGCGGAATGTATTTCTCGCGCTGCTCCTCAGAGCCGAACTCATAGAGCGTCTCGATGCAGTCCTGCAAGCTCCAGATGTTCTGGAAGCCCGCGTCCGCCGTGGCTACGATTTCCGAAGCCATTGAATACGGCGTGATGGGGAGGTTGAGACCGCCGTAGCGGCGCGGCATGGAGATGCCCCACAGCCCGGCCTTGCGCGTTGCCTCGATGTTGTCGTAGGTCTTCGCGGCGTAGTGCATGCGCCCGTCCACGAGGTGCGGGCCCTCCTCGTCCACCGACTCGCTGTTGGGTTCTATCACGTTGGCGGCGATGTCGCCTGTTATCTCAAGCAGACGGCGGTAGTTCTCGATGGCGTCATCGAAATCCACTGGAGCGTCCTCATACTTGTCTTTGTCTGCGAAGTTGCGCTCCTTGAGCTCAACGATTCTCTTCATTTCCGGGTGATTAAGATAGAAATCAAACTCCGGACGGTCGGTATAATAGTTTGCCATGATTTTACTTGGAATTCTTCTTATAATACTTAATGAGCTTCGGCACAACCTCCTCCACCCTGCCGTTGATAACATAGTCGGCAATCTGGTTGATGGGGGCTTCGGGGTCGGTGTTTATGGAAATGATGATGCCAGAGTCCTGCATACCCGAGATATGCTGTATCTGCCCCGAAATGCCACAGGCGATATACACCTTGGGATGCACCGACACGCCGGTCTGTCCGATCTGCCTGTCGTCGTCCACCCATCCCGCGTCCACGGCGGCGCGGCTTGCGCCCACCTCGCCGTGCAGTTCCTTGGCGAGCTGGAAGAGCTGGTCGAAACCGGCCTTGCTGCCCACGCCGTAGCCTCCTGCCACAACAATCGGCGAGCCCTTCAGGTTGTGCTTGGCAGCCTCCACGTGGCGGTCAAGCACCTTCACCACGTAGTCGGTCTCCGGCACATATTTCGCCACGTCCATCACCACAACCTCGTGGCGCGCCTCGCCGTCGTAAACGGCTTTCTGCATCACGCCGCTGCGCACGGTGGCCATCTGCGGACGGTGGTCGGGGTTCACGATAGTAGCCACGATGTTGCCGCCGAAGGCCGGGCGCACCTGATAGAGCAGGTTGTCGTAGTGCTTGCCCGATTTCTTGTCGTCGTAGTCGCCGATTTCAAGTTCGGTGCAGTCGGCGGTGAGTCCGCTGGTGAGCGAAGACGACACCCTGGGCCCCAGGTCGCGCCCTATCACCGTCGCGCCCATGAGGCAAATCTGCGGTTTCTCCTCCTTAAAGAGGTTCACGAGGATGTCGGTGTGCGGAGCCGACGTGTAGGGGAACAGCCCTTCGGCGTCGAAGACGAACAGTTTGTCCACTCCGTATGGCAGAATCTGGTCTTCCACTTTTCCCTTGATGCCTGTTCCGGCAACCACGGCGTGAAGCTCCACGCCGAGCTGGCTGGCGAGTTTGCGCCCTTTGGAGAGCAATTCCTGAGACACCTCGGCAACCGTGGCGTTCTCCACCTCGCAATATACAAATACGTTGTTCATCTTATTTATCCGATAATCTTTTCGTCCAACAATTCCTTTACCAATCCCTCGATGTCGCCGTCGGCGTCGGTGAGCGTCTTGCTCTCCTTGGCCTGGAACACGATGTTCTTCACCGCCTTCACCTTGGTGGGCGAACCGGCGAGTCCGCACTGTTCCGGGTCGCCGTCCACATCAGCCACCGACCACTGGTTGAGCGTCAGATAGGGGCGTTCCTCATACAGGCCGGCGTATGGCATATCCGCCGTGCGCTCAAGCGGCACGCTGGCGCGCTTGTATTTCATCACGAGCCTTGCGTTGCAGGGACGGCACGGAGCCGCGCTGCCGTTCACCGTTATCACCACGGGCATGGGCGTTTCCACCGTCTCCACTCCGCCGTCGATGTGGCGGCGTATGGTGAGCTTGCCGTTCTCGCATTTCTCAATCTCCTCGGCGTATGTCACCTGCGAGAGTCCGAGTTTCTGCGCCACCTGCGGGCCCACCTGTGCCGTGTCGCCGTCGATGGCCTGCCGGCCGCCGATAACCACGTCGGCCCCGCCGATCTTCTTGATAGCCGTGGCGAGGGCGTAGGATGTGGCGAGCGTGTCGGCGCCGGCAAAGAGGCGGTCGGTGAGCAGCCAACCGGTGTCGGCTCCGCGGTAGAGTCCCTGACGGATTATCTCGGCCGCGCGCGGCGGTCCCATGGTGAGTATTCCCACTGTCGAACCGGGGTTCTGCTCTTTCAGCCGCAGGGCCTGTTCGAGGGCGTTCAAGTCTTCAGGATTGAAAATGGCGGGCAGGGCGGCACGGTTCACAGTGCCTTCGGCTGTCATGGCATCCTTGCCCACGTTTCGTGTGTCGGGTACTTGTTTCGCAAGTACGATGATTTTTAAACCCATACTATCAGTATTAATGTTGTGAAATTCATGTATATGATACGTGCAAAAATACGATTTTTTTGTCTCTCGACAAAGAAAAGTGAAGGAAATAAGGCAAGGGCGGCGCATTTCGGAGATACAAAGCCGCCGGAAAAGTTATGTTCAAAACTTTTGAACTTATGTTCAGAACTTCTGAACTTATGTTCAAAGCTTTTGAATTTAAGTTCAAAGCTTTTGAACTTAGAATGTCCTGTATGTTTGGGCGTGTCGTGGGCTTATTTTCTCAACGAGAAACTGAACACAAGGCCGCCGTCGTCGGCGTTCCTAACCGTTATCGTGCCGCCGTGGAGGATTACAGCGTTCTTCACGATTGCAAGTCCGAGGCCCGTGCCGCCCATCTTGCGGCTGCGCCCCTTGTCCACACGGTAGAAACGCTCGAAGAGGCGCGGCAGATGCTCGTACGGCACGCCCACGCCGTTGTCGCTGAACGTGAAGTTCCATTTGTCCTCCGCCTCCGCCGCGCTCACGGTTATCGTGGTGCCTGAACCCGAATACGCGATTGCGTTGTCGGTGAGGTTGCGGAAAACGCTGTAAATGAGCGACTGGTTGCCCCTGACCGTAACGCCCGCGGGCAGACGGTTCACAAACGCCATGCCGTTGCCCTCCATCTGCAGGGCGGTCTCTTTCTGTATGTTCGCCACCATTTGCGATATGTCCACCTCGCTGAAATCAGTGAGCATATCCGGAGCGTCGTCAAGGCGGTTCAGCGTGGAGATGTCGCGCAGGAGCGACGTGAGCCGCTGCGCCTGGGCGTAGCACCGCTGCAAGAACTGCTGCTTCATGTCGTCGCCGATGTTGGGGTTGTCGATTATCGTCTCCAGATACCCCTGTATGCTCGCCACGGGAGTCTTCAACTCGTGGGCGATGTTCTGCGTGAGCTGCCGCTTCAGTATGCTCTGCTCGCGCTTGGTGTGCTGCAAGCGTTTGTAGAGTTTTATTATCTTCTCGGCAATCTCGCCGAGTTCGTCGTCGGGGAACTCCACGAGGTCTTCCGTGTCGAGGCTCTCGTTGTGGTCGGCGCGGCTGGCGAAGGTGCGCAGCTTCACCACGTTCATGCCCAGGCGGTGGGCGAAGCGGTAGAGCAGCACCGTGAGCAGCAGCAGCGCAACGAGCGAGAACCACAGGTAGTGGTGGTCGGTGTGGAGCTGGCGCGCCAGACTGTCGTTGTAGGGCAACGCGCTGCGTATGATGATGTGCTGGTCGGGGAAACTGGTGGCGGAATAGAAATACGACTTGCCCGTGGTGCTGCTCCTGCGGTCGAAGTCATGCCCCCTGCCGCCGCTGAGGGCCTGCCGCACCTCCGTGCGCCCCAGGTGGTTTTCGAGCCGGGCGTAGTCGCTGCACTTGTTGTCGAAGAACACCGTGCCGTCGGGACGTATCATCGTGACGCGCATATCCGGCACGGCGTGCGTGGCTACATACCTGCCGGCGGCCCTCGCCGTGGTGTCGCGTTCGGCGGCGAGCACCTCCGCCATGCGCGTGTTGTAGTCCTGCAGCCGCGTGTCGAGGAGTTCTATCCTGTACGTCTTCTCGCGGTTGTGCTGGAAGATGACAAACGAGCCCGTGAGCAGCACGAATACCGCCATAACGCCCACATACAACTTTGTGCCTACCGATGTCCTCATCATATCTTTTCTTTTTGCTCCGCCGTGACGCCCGTGCGCCGCGGCTGTTCCTATGCGTCGAAATAATAGCCGAAGCCCAGGCGCGTGACGATGCACTTTGAGAAGCGTCCTATCTTCTTGCGCAGACGCGTGATGTTCACGTCCACCGTGCGGTCGAGCACGAGCACGTCCTTTGGCCATATCCTGTCAATCAGTTCCTGCCGGGAGAAGACCCTGCCGCGCTCGTCGAGCAACAGGTGCAGGATTTCAAACTCCGTCTTGGTGAACGGCACGTCCTCGCCGTCAATCGCCACGGTCTTCTTGTCGAGGTTAAGCTCCAGCCCCTGGTAGTTTATCACGCTCGCCTGTTGGCGGCCGCCCTTCTCCTGCGTGCGGCGCAGCACCGCCCTGACCCTCACCATCACCTCGCGGATTGAGAACGGCTTTGAGATATAGTCGTCGGCGCCAAGGTTGAAGCCCGTCACGGTGTCGTTCTCGGTGTCCTTTGCGGTGAGGAAGATAATCGGCACGTCGGCCGTCGCCGGGTTGTCTTTCAGCCGTTTGGCGAGGGCGAAACCCGACATGCCGTCCATCATCACGTCGAGCAGCAGCAGGTCGTAGTTCGCCGCGCCCATTTCCAGGGCCTCCTCGCCTGAGTTCGCCGTGTCCACGTCGTAGCCCTCCGTCTCGAGGTTGAACTTCAGGATTTCGCAAAGGTCCTGTTCGTCATCGACCACCAGTATATGACTTTTCGTTTCCATCTTATCAGTATTTTCCTTTTCGTCTGCAAAGTTATCCGCCCCGTTATTCATAAGTATTACGGCGGTGTTACAATACCGTTAC
>CAVHWJ010000166.1:0-6094 GCA_963639565.1 uncultured Prevotella sp.
ACAGCTACAGGGATTTCTTATTGCATTATGCTAATGTCTGAACATTATTTCTTGTTCATAGCAAGGTCGAGAGCCACTGCAATGGCTACTGACGCGCCTACCATCGGGTTGTTACCCATACCGAGGAAGCCCATCATCTCAACGTGGGCAGGAACTGAAGAAGAACCTGCGAACTGGGCATCGGAGTGCATACGGCCCATGGTGTCCGTCATGCCGTAAGAAGCAGGACCGGCAGCCATGTTGTCGGGATGCAGGGTACGGCCGGTACCGCCACCTGAAGCCACTGAGAAATACGGTTTGCCGGCAGCAAGACGCTCCTTCTTGTAAGTACCGGCAACGGGGTGCTGGAAACGCGTCGGGTTGGTAGAGTTACCGGTGATTGACACATCCACGTCCTCGCTCCAGTTGATAGCCACACCCTCACGCACGTCGTCGGCGCCATAGCAGTTCACCTTTGCACGGGGACCGTCGCTGTAAGGAATACGCTTAACAACCTCGAGCTTTCCTGTGTAGTAGTCGAACTTGGTCTGCACGTATGTGAAGCCGTTGATACGGCTGATAATCATGGCGGCATCCTTGCCAAGACCGTTGAGGATAACCCTCAGCGGGTTCTTGCGCACCTTGTTAGCCATTTCGGCAATCTTGATTGCGCCCTCAGCGGCAGCGAAAGACTCGTGGCCGGCGAGGAAAGCGAAGCACTGTGTCTCCTCGCGGAGAAGACGAGCTGCCAAGTTACCGTGGCCGAGACCCACCTTACGGTCGTCGGCTACTGAACCAGGGATGCAGAATGCCTGCAGACCCACGCCGATAGCCTCAGCGCACTCAGCGGCAGTCTTGCAACCGCGCTTGATAGCGATGGCCGCGCCGCAAACGTATGCCCACTTAGCGTTTTCAAAGCAGATGCGCTGAGTGTCCTCACACATCTGATAAGGATCGACACCTGCGTCCTCGCAGATTTGATTAGCCTCTTCTACGCTCTTAATTCCCTCAGCGTTGAGCGCAGCGAGAACCTGCGCCTCACGACGCTCCTGACTTTCGTAACTTACTTTTCTAATCATAGTTTTGTCTCTCCTTATTATTCTTTACGTGGATCAATAGCTTTAACGACTCCCTGCTCTGCTGTGGTACGGCCGTATGAACCGGTGAATTTCTTCACTGCCTCGTTGGCGTCCATACCGTTCTTGATAGCTTCCATCATCTTGCCGAGGTGTACGTACTCGTAACCGCAAACCTGGTTGTCCTTGTCAAGGAACTGCTTTGTGATGTAGCCCTCTGTCAATTCAAGATAGCGTGTGCCTTTTGCCACTGTACCATAGAGAGTACCCGTCTGTGAGCGGAGACCCTTGCCGAGGTCCTCCAGACCGGCGCCGATCGTAAGGCCGCCCTCAGAGAACGCACTCTGCGTGCGTCCGTAGACAATCTGCAGGAACAGCTCGCGCATAGCCGTGTTGATGGCGTCGCAAACGAGGTCGGTGTTCAGGGCTTCGAGAATGGTCTTTCCGGGAAGGATTTCAGAGGCCATGGCGGCAGAGTGTGTCATACCGGTACATCCGATAGTCTCCACGAGAGCCTCCTGAATAACGCCGTCCTTAACGTTGAGAGACAGCTTGCAGGCACCCTGCTGGGGAGCGCACCAACCCACACCGTGAGTATAGCCTGAGATGTCGGTGATTTCCTTTGCATAAACCCATTTTCCTTCCTCCGGGATAGGGGCAGGACCGTGGTTGGGGCCTTTAGCCACAACGCACATGTTCTTTACTTCTGTTGAATAAATCATAATTTATTATATAATAATAATGTTTTTGAAATCTCTTAAAAGCCTATGGTCTGTGTTATCCAAACTTTGCTACAAAGGTATGAATTATTTTTCTAACACATACCCATTTATCGGTATTTTATATTCCGCCGCAATCTTTTTTACCCGAATGAAACACTTTTGTTCCCGCCCCAAACGGCGATTTGACTAATGCAGTTGGCAAAACCACGCCTTTGTCCTCACGAGAACGAAAGTTTCTCCAGCCTGTCTTTCAGTTCCGGGGCTTTCGACTTCCGTATGGAGAGGTTAATGGTACAGGTGTTGTCGTATTGCTGCGACAGTATGCGCGGCTGAATCTGCTTCACCACTTTCATCACGCTGTTCATCATCACGTAGGGGAAAGAGAACGTGACCGTCTCCTCAACGAACCGCTCCTCCACCTCGCAGCGTTCTATCGCCGCGGCGGCAGCCGTGCGGTAAGCCACAATCAGTCCGCCAGTGCCAAGATTTACGCCGCCATAATAGCGCACAACCACCACGAGTATGTCCGTAAGTCCGCTCGAAACAATCTGTCCCAAGATGGGCTTACCGGCAGTGCTGCTCGGTTCGCCGTCGTCGTTCGCCTTGAAGTCGAGTTTCTCCGCCCCGAGCATATAGGCGTAGCACACGTGACGCGCGTCGTAATATTTCTTGCGATATTCCTGCACTATGCCCTTAACATCATCGACATTTTCCACATGATGCACAAAGGCGAGGAACTTGCTTCGCTTCTCGCTGTACTGCGCCTCGCCGGGTTTTCCCACTACTGTTTTATAAATGTCTTCCAATCCTGTATTGATAAAAAAAAACGTGTCCCCCAAAAACCATTTCTGGAAAAAGGGGGGACACGAAAGTAAAAAAAAAAAAAACTTATTCGAGTTCGTGAACCACCAGCCCCGACCGCAGTTTCGGTTCAAACCACGTGGCCTTTGGCGGCATAATCATGCCGTTGTCGGCAATGTCCATTATCTGCTGCATCGTCACCGGATAGAGGGCGAGGGCCATTTTCATTTCGCCGGAATCCACACGCTTCTTCAGTTCGCCGAGACCGCGCAGTCCTCCCACGAAATCAATCCTCTTGTCAGACCGGAAATCCTTTATCCCGAGGAGTTCGTCGAAAATGAGCCGGCTCGAAATGTCCACGTCGAGCACGCCGATAGGGTTTGTCGGGTCGAAAGTCCCCTCCTTTGCAGCAAGCCTGTACCATTCCCCTTCAAGATACATGGAAAACTCATGGAGCTGCTGCGGACGGTAGGCTTCCCCACCCTTCTTCTCAACCTCAAAGTTCTTCTCCAGTGCTTTGAGGAAATCCGCTGCGGAATATCCGTTGAGGTCCTTCACCACACGGTTGTAGTCAAGGATAGTGAGCTGCGATGCCTGGAAACACACCGCCATGAAATAGTTGTATTCCTCTTTCCCGGTGTGATTGGGGTTCTGCTTCGCCTTTTCCGCCCCCACAAGAGCGGCAGCGGCAGAACGGTGATGACCGTCGGCGATATAGAGCGAGGGCATAGCCGCGAACTCTTCGGTAATTAGCTTGATGTCCTCCTTGTTTGCCACCACCCAGAACTGGTGGCGGAAACCGTCAATAGGGGCGATGAAATCGTATTCGGCATCCGTGGCGGCATATTTTTCAAGCAGTGCGTTCAGTCGGCTGTTGTCGGGATAGGCGAAGAAAACCGGCTCCATGTTGGCGTTGCACACGCGCACATGCTTCATTCGGTCTTCCTCCTTGTCGCGCCGCGTCAGCTCGTGTTTCTTTATCACGCCGTTGAGGTAATCACCCACGTATGCCCCAACGACAATGCCGTATTGCGTCTTGCCGTTCATCGTCTGGGCATAGATATAGTAGCAGTCCTGCTTCTCCTGCACCAGCCAACCGTTGGCCTTGAATTTCCTGAAGTTCTCGGCAGCCTTTTCATAAACGCGGGGGTCGTATTCGCTCGTACCCACGGGGAAGTCAATCTCCGGCTTTATGATATGGTAAAGGCTCTTCTCGTTGTCGCCGGCTTCCGTCCTTGCCTCCTCGGAACTGAGCACGTCGTAGGGGCGCGACTCCACCTGTTCCACCAAGTCCTTTGGCGGACGGAATCCCCTGAATGGTTTTACTGTGGCCATAGTATTCTTTATTATAGGTTATAAAATTAGGTTATATCAAAAAGGTCACACGATATTCAAACACAAGGGACTGCCCTCCCACCCTATTGGCGGAAGACAGCCCCATTAAAATCATTTGTTCACCTGATACTTTGTACAGCCGTCGTTGAAAAAGGCGTTAATCTGCTTTGCGGCAGCGATGCCGGCGTTGATGTTAGCCTCCGCCGTCTGCGCGCCCATTTTCTTCGGCGTACTGAAATAACGTCCTTCCAGAGCCTTTGCATAATCAGCGTCAAGGTCGGGCTTGATGTCGGTGATGTATTTCAGGTCGGTGCGCTCCTGCAACAGAGCCAGCAGTCCTGCCTCGTCGATAACCTCCTTGCGCGCCGTGTTCACGAGCACCGCGCCCTTCTTCATCTTCGACACGAGTTCCGCGTTGATGCTCTGCTTCGTTTCCGGCGTTGCAGGGATATGGAGGGAAACCACATCGCAGTCAGCGAACAGTTCATCCTGCGAATCCACGGCGTGAACACCGGTCTCCTCTATCGCCTCTTTAGGACAGAAAGCGTCGTAGGCATAGATGTCCATGCCGAAGCCCTTTGCTATGCGCGCCACGTTGCGCCCCACATTGCCGAAGGCGAGAATACCGAGTTTCTTACCCTTTAGCTCAGTTCCCGACGTGCCGTTGTAGAAATTGCGCACGGCATACACCAGCATACCGAACACGAGTTCCGCCACGGCGTTGGAGTTCTGCCCCGGGGTGTTCTCCACCACCACGCCCTTCTGCTTGGCGTATGCGGTGTCGATATTGTCGTAGCCGGCTCCGGCGCGCACCACAATCTTCAGTTCCTTTGCGGCGTCGAGCACCTCAGTGGTAACCTTGTCAGAACGCACGATAAGAGCGTCCACATCCTCCACCGCCTTCAGCAGCTGCTCCTTGTCGGTGTATTTCTCCAGCAAAAGCAGTTCGTTGCCGGCCTCTGCCATTTCCTTCTTTATACCATCCACAGCAACCGCTGCGAATGGTTTCTCTGTTGCAACAAGTACCTTCATATCAAATAAATTTGTGTCTGTAAATATGTATCAGTGCTGCGCCTCAAAATCCTGCATGCACTTAACCAGAGCCTTAACGCCCTCAACGCTCATGGCGTTGTAGCAGCTTGCACGGAAGCCGCCTACGGAACGGTGACCCTTGATGCCCACCATGCCCTGCGCCGTGGCATATTCGAGGAACGGCTTTTCGAGTTCCTTGTATTCGTCGTTCATCACGAAACAGATGTTCATCAGCGAACGGTCTTCCTTTGCCACTGTACCGCGGAACAGCTTGTTCCTGTCAATTTCGGCATAGAGCAGTTCAGCCCTTTCGTGCGCCCTGCGGTCCATTTCCTCCACGCCGCCGTTCTTCTTAATCCAGCGCAGCGTTTCGAGCGCGGTGTAGATAGGCACCACGGGTGGGGTGTTGAACATACTGCCCTTCTCCACATGAGTGCGGTAGTCGAGCATTGTGGGGATAGCGCGGTCCACCTTGCCGAGGGCAGCGTCCTTAACGATAACCAGCGTCACGCCAGCCATTGAGAGGTTCTTCTGTGCGCCGGCATAGATGCAGTCGTATTTCGCCACATCCACGGGACGGCTGAAAATATCCGAAGACATATCGCCCACCAACGGCACCGGCGCATCCAAATCGGTGCGCATTTCAGTTCCGTAAATGGTGTTGTTGGTCGTCACGTGCAGATAGTCGCAGTCTGCCGGACAACTCCATCCCTTAGGTATATATGTATAGTTAGCGTCTGCCGAAGAAGCCACCTCCACCACTTCGCCGAAGAGCTTTGCCTCCTTTATGGCCTTCTTCGCCCACGTTCCGGTGTTGAGATATGCGGCCTTCTTGGCAAGGAAATTATACGGCACCATGCAGAACTCCATCGACGCTCCGCCGCCGAGGAAGAGCACCGAATAGCCCTCCGGCACTTTCAGCAGTTCTTTGATGAGAGCCACCGCCTCGTCCACCACGGGCTGGAAATCCTTTGCGCGGTGACTTATTTCGGCGAGCGACAAACCGCTTCCGTTGAAATCGAGTATCTGTTTAGCTGTATTTTCAATGACTTCGCGCGGAAGTATTGACGGTCCTGCATTAAAATTGTACTTTTTCATGTAGATAATGGTTTATGTTATTAATTTTCATTGCGAAGATACGTTTTTTCT
>CAVHWJ010000167.1:0-6077 GCA_963639565.1 uncultured Prevotella sp.
TTCTTTTGTTTAAGGCACGCGGTTCTTTCATTTAAAGGGGCTTTGCCAGCGGCAAACCGCCGCCCCGTTTGTCTCCCATCGGTCGTTGGGAGACCTCCCATCTGACGATAACAGCGCTCCCATCGGACGACAACAGACCTCCCATCGGACGCTGGGAGCTTGGGAAACCGCCCGTTTTCATCCGCCTTACGCCCACGGTTCAGTAGCAAAAAGCGGCGATGAAAGAATAATTTGCTGCGGTTTACCGCCGTCACTAAGAAAGGATTTCTTCTGCTGACAGTCCGGTTATTGAGGATATTACATTCACGTCCATTCCCTGCGAAACCAACGCTTTCGCCATCATAACCTTCTCCGCACGCGCTTCGGCACGGCCTCGCTCAAGACCAATGGTTTCACCTTCCGCGCGACCTTCAGCACGACCTTTAGCACGTCCAAGCCTAAATCCCTTGGCTTCGCCTTCCATGTAGGCGCCTTCAAGCACACCGATTGTATCGCGGTACTTTCGCAGTCCAACATCGTACATCTCGCGTTCCTCACGTGAAAGTTTGCTCACGTCGGCTATCTCCTCCTGTTTCTTGAACACCGCATTCTTGGCGGCCCAAGGCAGTCTCGTAAGTGTCTCCATTCGTTATTTCTTTGATACGAAATTATGAATAAAATTCCAATCCGCAAGGGGTTGGCTGTTTTTAGGCGGAAAAGAAACCGCAGCAAGATTACAAAATGTGTGCATTTTGGGCGCACGGCTCTTTGGAGCAGTCATTGAGCACTTTTTCCAGCCTGTGGTTCATTCCTGCGTTGTGCTCATGCTTGCGCCTTAATATTCCGGCACATCCCTTTTGTGTTATGTAGAATTTTTCAGGTGTGTTTATGTCGGCAATGTCTACCATATTCGACAGCTTGTAGTCGTATGGTATCTTTGAGGCATTGATGACGCCGCCGTTGCCGTCCGGCGTAAAGTCGTCCATCAGATAAAGGTTGTAAAGGTCGCTTTGCATTGTCGGTGAACGCTTGATTCCCATTGGCTGACTTCCATTGGCTACAAGTCTTTGCGCTATCCATTTTATCACAGGCACTGCCCATGAGTTACCCACGGCCTGGTATCTCTGTGTGTCCCGGCATTTGTCTATCAAAGTATAGTTGTCGGGGAAGCCCATGAGCCTTTCACATTCCAATGGACTCAACCGCCTTAATCTTCCGCCTTGCG
The DNA here is from genome assembly GCA_963639565.1 of uncultured Prevotella sp. Lineage (GTDB taxonomy): Bacteria > Bacteroidota > Bacteroidia > Bacteroidales > Bacteroidaceae > Prevotella. The sequence goes on from CAVHWJ010000167.1 coordinate 1,205, forward strand.
AGAGGAACAGCGAACCGTTAAAGGCAGCGGCATTGCCGTTCCACTTTGTGCCGTATGCGGCATACAGGCAGTCGGAGTAGCTCCTGAACGCCTCTACGCTCTGTCCGTCAATCTCCTTTGTCAATTCAAAAGAAACGCTGCGGTTGTTGTCTTCCATTGAATCAAAAAGTCCGGGCTGGTTTGTGGATTGAGGCTTCAAAGGGTCGGCAATGGCGTTTTCACCCCTTTCAAAAAGGACTGCTTCCGGATGAAAGTCCTTGCCGCCGCCCAATACATACACGCGTTTCCTCTGTTGCGGCAGTCCGAAATACTTGGCGTCCATAACGCGCCATGCGATATTCCTTTCCTTGCCATGCAAAATGCCGGAAGAGGACCATTTCTTTACGGCTATCGGTTCTTCCAATCCTGCCAGACCCGCAAGGAAACAGCCGAAGGCGTTAGTCTTGTCAGTCAATGCCCCCTCCACGTTCTCCCAAAAGAACGCGGCCCTGCCCACGCCTTTTTCCTGTCTCTTTCTGTCGATGGAGTCTATTATGTCGATATATTTCAGCGTGAGTTGTCCGCGGTCGTCGTTTATGCCGTTCCTCCACCCGGCAAGCGAGAAAGCCTGGCAAGGCGTGCCGCCGCACAACAAGTCCGGTATTTCCACTTTCCCCCCTTCTATCATTTGGGGTATGTCGTTCATGTTCCCCAAGTTCTGCACTTCGGGAAACTTTGTCGCCAAAAAGCGTGACTGGAAATCCGCTATCTCGGAAAGCCACAAAGGCTTTATGCCCATTGGCTCCAACACGAAACTTGCGGCTTCTATGCCTGAACACAAACTTCCGAATGTATTTATTTTCATTGTCTTCTTTTCCCGATTTCGTCATTCAACATCTTTCGCCATTTCTCAATGTCGTACCATGGGCAACCCTCGCACCCTTTCTCGGCAGCTTTCCCTTTCGCCGGGATTTCATCGTCCCATTCTTCCGTACCTTTATAGAAATAATTGATGCCGTAAATAGTTCCCCGTATTCCCTCTTGGAAACATTTTCTGCAAACCTCACGTTTCTGTTGGTTCCGTTGGTTGTCCAAGAGCTGGAATTTCCGGATAATCTCCTCGTCCGTCATGTCCATGGGATTTTCTTCCTTTGTGTTGTCGTCCCACCTTACCTCAGAAAACTTGTGGTCGGGTATCAGCGACTTCTTGTTCGTCACCCTTGCCTCAAAAGCGTTTCTCTCCTTCAGCAGCCTTATCACCCTTGCCTTGAACTGGGGCGTGAAAGTCTCGTATTCAATTTTGGCGTGAAGGGGAATGGGCAGCAGTATTCTGCTCGTCAGCCTTCCTTTTGCGTGGGGTATGGAGGCAATGGTATAGCCAGCGTCTTTTATGTCTTGTATTCTCCTTGCGCCGTTATTGTTTTGCGGCAGCCTGTCCGTTTCTTCCTTGAATGAAAGCAAGACATCAAAGAACGGTTTTGTGACGTCGCCCGTTATCAGTCCTCTTTTTCGCTCATGCCTTTTCCAGTCCGCCATGGCTTTCTTTTCAAAGTACGGCTTCAGCGAAACCAAATATTCGGCAAGTGTGGCTTCGTCTTTGATATTAAGCCCGGCTCTCCTGTCGATATATGACACCACGGTATCCCACTTGAAACCGTCATCCTGCATGAATGTAGTTCTGACATAGTGCTCGCTCGCTTTGGTGTTGTCAATAAACCCCGTTACCACAATGCCCTTTCCGTCGAGCAAGTCTTGCAATGCGTCAATTTTCATTTCCCGGTCTTTTTGTTGATTATCCCGAGTATGTCCTCTTTGCTGATAGGGTAGAGCACGCCGTTGTATTTGGCGTATAGCTCCACGTCCTGCTTTTCCCTGAACAGTTCCACCACGTCAATGTCCAAGTTTGCGGCAATCCTTTTCAGGGTGTCCAGCGTCGGCGAAATGTTGCCGTTTATATAATTGCTCAGGTTTGACTGACTTAAACCGGAAGAGGCTGCGAAATTCTTCAGCGTGATGCCCCTTTCGGCTAATATCTCTTTTAATCGAAATCCCATGGCTTCGTTTGCTTTTATCCTGCAAATGTAACAAACAAATTGGCTTATTTGGCATTTATCAGCATAATTGTTGTTAAATATAGAATGGAGACTTGGTGCTATATATTCTTTATAGTATATTTGCAATACATCTGTTATTATATGCGATATTATTATGAGTAATGAGATAAGGAACATCCTGCTTCTGTTCCTAAAGGAGAAAGTGATTGTCGCTTCTTGGGGAATGTCTGAAATAAGTATCTTACCCAACTGTCTCACGTTTTCCGTAGAGGCTATGAAATATAAGGGGACCGTCCGAATTACGCCTGTCGGCACCGCTGATTGCATGGTCGGTTTGGCTGACAAACAAACGTTTCAGTGCAGCACGGAAGATTTGGTTTCTACACTTGACGGTGTCATAGAAAAGTCGGACGGCTATTTTGTAGACCTCATCGACTGGTTTGACAAACAGTGATTGGCGCACGGCTCTTTCTTTTTCAAAAGCGTGTCCTGCACGTTTTGCGAAACCAAAGGGCAGGCCGCCACAAACGAAAATCTCCGGCAGGACAACAATGGATGCCGTCCTGCCGGAAATCGTTTTTTTCAAGAAGCCGCTGTTACAGCAGTGCCTCGAATTTCTTTTGTATGGCCGACTTCGACTGCCCGCCGACGAGGCGGTCCGCCACTGCGCCGTTCTTGAAGAACAGGATCGTGGGGACGTTGCGCACGCCGAACTCCATAACGATGTCGTCGTTCTCCTCTACGTCGCACTTGCCGACAACTATCCTGCCATCGTATTCCTTGGCAAGCTCCTCGATGTAAGGGGCTATCGCACGGCACGGACCGCACCATGTGGCCCAGAAATCCACTACTAAAGGCTTGTCGCCGTTCTTCAGACTCTCAAAGTTCTCAGCGGTGATTGTTACTTCCATTTTTTTGTATCGTTGTTTATTTGGTTAATGATTCTTTCCAATAGTGTAGCGGCAAATTCCGTGCCATTACCCGAAGGGGCGTGTCAGTTTATGCGGTATGACAGGGCATCGCAGTTGTCGATGTACATCAGCAGGTCGCGCGACACGTCCACGCCGGGGAGCTTGGAGCGCATCGTCACGTTGCGGTGGTCTTCCACGCTGTTGAGCTGGATGTAGACCTGCGTCTTGCCGCCCGAGGTGCTTATCTTCTCGTAGAGGTCGGAGACCATCACTTCGGTTATCTTCTGTGTGTCGATGGCTATGGTGAGCTTCTCTATGCGCTGGTCTTTCACGCGTTCCATATACTGTATGTCGCCCACGCTGAAATCGTAGAACGAGCTGCCGGCGTATTTCTGCGTTATCTTGGCCTGGATGAAGACCGACGCGCCGACGGAGAGCATTCCCTTCCACCGCCCCCACGTCTCGCCGAAGAGGGCAAGCTCGCCGGAGCCGGAGAAGTCTTCTATGGTGACGAAGCCGCAGGGCGAGCCTTTCTTGGTGAAGGAGTCGCGCACGGCGGTGACGATGCCGCCCACCGTGATGTCGCCGCGCTTCATCAGCTCCTCCTTGTCGGAGACTTCGGGGCAGCGCGTGTTGCACAGGTTGTTGAGCACCACGGAATACTGGTCGAGGGGGTGCGCCGAAAGGTAGATGCCCACGAGGTCGCGCTCCTTGTTGAGCCGCTCGATGTCGCTCCACTGCTCGCCCTCGGGCACCTTGGGCGTGGCTATCTCAACGGAGTCGAAACCGCCGAAGAGGGAGTTCTGCGCCTCGTTCCTGGCGGTCTGGTAAGCCTGTCCGTAGCGCAGCAGCGTGTCGAGGAAGAGGTCGCCCTTGTCGTTCTTGCCGAAATAGTTTTCGCGGCGGATGCCGAAGCTGTCGAAGCCGCCGCTCAGGGCGAGGCTCTCAAGGCACTTGCGGTTGCACGCGCTAAGGTTCACGCGCTGCACGAGGTCGAAGATGTCCTTGTAGGGGCCGTTCTTCTCGCGCTCGCTGATGAGCGATTCGGCTGCCGCCGCGCCCATGCCCTTTATGGCGGCGAGCCCGAAGCGGATTGCGCCGTCGTGGTTCACGCTGAACTTGTTGCGGCTCTCGTTCACGTCGGGGCCGAGGGTGGCGATGCCCATGGACTTGCACTCGTCCATGAGCTTTGTTATCTCGTTGATGTTGGCGAGGTTGCGGCTCATGTTGGCGGCCATGTACTCAGCCGGGTGGTGCGCCTTCAGGTAGGCCGTCTGGTATGCCACCCAGGAGTAGCACGTGGCGTGCGACTTGTTGAAGGCGTAGCTGGCGAACTTCTCCCAGTCGGCCCATATCTTTTCGAGCACCTTGGGGTCGTGGCCGTTTTTCTTGCCGCCCTCGATGAACATCGGCTTCATCTGGTCAACTATGGCCTTTTTCTTCTTTCCCATCGCCTTTCGCAGGGCGTCGCTCTGGCCGCGGGTGAAGTTGGCGAGCTGGCGCGAGAGGAGCATCACCTGCTCCTGATAAACGGTGATGCCGTAGGTGTCCTTCAGGTATTTCTCCATGCAGGGGATGTCGTACTTTATCTCTTCCTTGCCGTTCTTTCGGGCGATGAAGGAGGGGATGTAGTCCATTGGGCCCGGACGGTAGAGGGCGTTCATGGCGATAATGTCCTCGAAGGTGGTGGGGTGCAGCTCGCGCAGGTATTTCTGCATTCCGGCGGACTCGAACTGGAACGTTCCGATGGTGCGCCCCTCGCTGTACAGCTTATATGTTTCCTCGTCGTCGATGGGTATGGTGTCGAGGTCGATTGTCTCGCCCGTGTGCAGACGCACGTTCTCCACCGCCTCCTTCAGGATGGAGAGGGTCTTCAGGCCGAGGAAGTCCATCTTGATGAGTCCCGTCTCCTCGATAACGTGTCCGTCG
>CAVHWJ010000168.1:0-6019 GCA_963639565.1 uncultured Prevotella sp.
GAATACTCAAAACCGCCGTCGCGCTGCTTTTGTTCCCGATCCTCGCCCTCGCCCAGCCGATATGCAAGGTGAGGATGTTCGGCACGGAGAACGGACTGCCCGCCAGCGTGGTGAGCGGAATGACGCAGAGCGCGGACAACCTCGTGTGGATAACCACGTGGAACGGCCTTTCGTGCTACGACGGCTACCGCTTCACCACGTTCCGCAACATTCCGGGCCACGACTCGCAGCTGACCACTAACCACCTCGTCAGCGTGATGCCGGCGGCCGACGGCAACCTGTGGGTCACGGCGTATTCGGAGGACGTGTATCTCTTCGACACGCGTCGTTGCCAGTACGTGAACGTTTCGTCGCTCATCGCACGCAAGTTCCACAGCAAGTTCAGCCTGCGCAAGATATACCCCCTCGCCAGCGGCGACACGTGGGTGGTGGGGAAATACAACGACCACTACCACATGGCCAGGGGCGGGGCTGACAACGCCGACAAGGTGAAGCAGTTCCGCATCCCCGGCACCCTCAACAAGGTGATGCTCGACAAACAGGGCAACGAGTGGCTGTTGAGCGACCAGGGGGCTTTCGTATACCGCGAGAACGGCAAGCCGCGCATGGTGACCGGCAGTTGGGTGGACTTTGTGGAGGAAACGGGCGGAATGACGTGGCTCGTGACAAAGGACGGACAGGTGATGAAAATGAAAGACGGCGGCAAGCCCATCCGCGTGAGGCTTTCTTCCAAGGTGGAAAAGGTGAACGAGGTGAAGCTGCTCCCCGGGGGGAGGCTGGCTATGGCGACAGACTGCGGACTGCTCGTCTACGACACCAAGACTGGGGCTGACAGGCTTGTTTCAGTGAGTTGGCCAAACAACCCTTTGACCTCGGTGGACATCATGCGCATGGACTCCCGTAACCGCCTGTGGTGTTTCAACGACGGCGCGGGGGTGACTATGGTAACGCCGGAACTCCAAGCGGAGCACCTCGCCGTGGCGGCAGGGGGCGATATGCTCACGGTGGCGGACAAGCACATTTTCCACGAAGACTCTCGCCATACGGTGTGGCTCGCGCCGAAAGACGGCGTGTTCTCGTATTACGACGAGGTGAAGAAGACGCTCATACCGCAGTCGGTTGCCGGAGCCGGGTTCACCGGCCAGGTGATACCAAGGGCGAAGAAAGGGTATTCCGACAGGCAGGGCAACCTGTGGCTCGTATATCCGCACAACCTCTCGCTCGTGAGCTTCAGCTATTCCAACATACAGCAGCTCGACCTCGGCGTGAAGCGCGACACGCGTTCCGTGCTGCAAGACAGCGAGGGGAATATCATCCTCGGCACGGTGGACGGCGACATCGCAAAGTTCTCACGCGACGGCAGTCTCCTCGGCTACCTCTCGCCCTCGGGCAAGTGGCAGAGGGAGAAGACCGCCTTCGCCTACCATATCTATTCCCTCTATGAGGACAAGAAACACCGCCTGTGGATAGGCACAAAGGGCAGGGGACTCTATTGCGTGGCGGAGGGAAAGGTGACCCACCTCGGCAGAGACGACAACGACGCTTACACGCTCAACAGCGACGAGATATACGACGTGAAGGAAGACACGCAGGGGCGGTTGCTCGTGGCGACTTTCCTCGGCGGACTGAACATTTCGCAGGGCAGCATATATTCGGGTGACGACATTTCGGGGATGCGGTTCCTCAACTGCAAGAACCAGCTGAAAGGCTACGTGGGCGACGTGTTCAACAAGGTGAGGCGCGTGGAGGTGCTGCCCGGCGGCACGGTGCTGCTGTCCACCACGCAGGGACTGCTCACTTATCAGGACAAGTTCACCTATCCCGACCGCATCCGCTTCTACGTGTCGCGCCACACGCAGAACGCCAAGTCGCTTTACACGAGCGAGGTGATGCAGACGCAGAGCGTGGGGGGGAAGGTGTATGTAGCCACGCTCGGGGGCGGATTGCAGTGTGTGGACGCAAAGAAACTCCTTCAGGACGACATCGAGTTCGAGCCTGTGGACGAAGGCGACGGAAGGCGCAATTTCCAGCTCTACAACAACGGCACGATACAGAACATGGCGGCCGACGGCCGCGGAAACCTCTGGGTTATGGGCGAGAGCCGCCTGGCCTGTGTGGGCAAGAACGGCATAAAGGAATACGGCGCTGACGAGATAGGGGGAGTGAACGTAACCGAGGGTCGGTCGTCGTTTTCCGCTCTCACAGGGCGTGTCGTGGTGCCGACGGAGGGCGGCGCGATAGCCTTCCTGCCGCAGCGCATGGACCGCAGCAGCTACACGCCGAACATCGTGTTCACGTCGATACGCTATATGGACAACGACGACGAAAGGCCGATTCTCAACGCGCCGAGACTGGAGGTGGACGTAGACAACCGTTCGTTCTCGCTCTTCTTCTCAGCCCTCGACTACGGTTCGCACTCGTCGGTGTCGCCGCTTACCGAAAACTGTGGAATACGCTACGCCTACCGGGTGGACAACGGGGAATGGACCTACGTGCATCCGGGGAGCAACAGCGTGTCGTTCAACAATTTCCCTGCCGGGACGCATACCGTGAGTGTGCGCAGCACCAACGGCGACGGGGTGTGGATGGACAACTGCCGGCAGCTGGAGATATACGCCGAACCAACCTTTGTTGAGAGCTGGTGGGGCAGGACGCTGATATGGCTCGCGGTAATCGCCGCCGCGTGGTTCGCCGTGAGGGCATACATGAAGCGTCGCACGCGTGAGATTACCGAGGAGGCGGCGGAGAAGGCCGACGCAGGGAAGGTGCGCTATATGCTGCGCAAGCCGGAGATAGTGGACCAGGACAAGGCGTTCATGGACAAGCTGCTCGCTTTCATTGAGCAGCATATCTCCGACGTGGATTTGAAGGTGGACGACATGGCGTTGGCTCTTGGCATGGGGCGCAGCACGTTCTATACCCGACTGAAACAGATTGCCGACATGTCGCCCAGCGATTTCCTCCGCCACGTGCGCATGAAGCGCGCCGAGGACCTTATCGCCGATAGCGCAATGACTTTCTCCGAAGTAGCCTACGCCGTAGGTTTCGCCGACCCCAAATATTTCGGCAAGTGCTTCAAGAAGCACGCCGGGAAATCGCCGTCGGAGTACCGTAGGGATATTTGTGAGGTTTGACAAAACTGTACTCTTCTTAGAGGAGTTTAAAGGAAATGATAACTGAATGATTGAATATGAAAAAGCGATTTACATGGATTCCATTCTATCAGGAGTTTTCTGAAAAACTTTTGACGTTTCGCAATAATAGAAAGTCATTGTTGGATATGATTTACGCGAACCGTGATGATTTCCGGGCTGCGTATTTGCATGACGAGGGCGGTGACCTTCTTTCAGACATTGACCCGTTTACTGTTTTCGGATTGTTTAACAGACAAATAAGACATGACAACAGGATTCGTTCTGCACAACGGTTCAAGGAGTCGCTTGGCATCAATGCAGATGTTCCCAGTGACTTTGACGGTATTCCTGTATTGAACAACCTTATGTCGCAATTTGTCGGGTTCAAGAAGAACCGCAAAAAGGAGGACGTGGAGAATCTATGGACGTTGTTTGAGAAAGTTGTCAAAAGAGAAGATTTCAAGAAAGAATACGACAAGGTGATAGGGCAATATGGTATCAACATAAACTTGACCATGGCTCTGTTCTGGATTCGTCCTAATGATTTCTTGGCATTTGACAAGACAAACCAATCCTATCTGAAAGAAGCGTACGGAATAACTGTCCCCGGCAAAGTTCCCAATTACAAGGATTACACTTCCATTGTGGCAAAATTAAAAAAGAAGATGTCGTCAAACGAAATCAAGGAAAACAAGTTCTATGAGTTGTCTGCAAATGCCTATGACTATAATGGAGGGAATGAGGAAACGCTGGACTATGATGATTGTCGGGTGGCTGTATGGAAACGCCGGAAGAACATCGTTTTATATGGTGCTCCAGGTTCCGGGAAAACATACGATGTCCCAGGACTCGTGGTCAGACTGTGTGATCCGAGTTTTGACGCCAACAATGCCGGGCGAGACAAGTTGATGAGCAGGTACAACCAACTAAAGCAGGAGAAAAGAGTGATGTTCACCACTTTTCATCAGTCAATTGATTATGAAGATTGGATTGAAGGTCTGAAGCCTTCTGTGGAAAATGGTCAGGTGACATACGATGTGCAGCCCGGTATCTTCAAGCAGCTATGTGAAGAAGCCAGTAGACCGGTCGTAAAAAGTAAGCAGACAGGCATAGCCGAAGATGCTGTGGTTTGGAAAGTGTCTCTTTCGGGTACTGGGGACAATCCTGTAAGAAAGGAATGTATGGAGAACTCTCATATCAGAATAGGGTGGGACGGATATGGACCTGTCATATCAGATGAGACAGATTGGAGCATACATAACGGAGAGGGTAAGCAAATCTTGGATGCTTTCATCAATAAGATGAAGGAAGGCGACATAGTGATGAGTTGTTATTCCAGCAAAACGATTGATGCCATTGGTGTGGTTGTTGGAGATTATGAATACAATGATTCTTTTCCAAATTACAAGCGATTGCGTAAAGTCAATTGGCTACTGAAAGGCATTGACGAGAATATCATTGAGCTGAACAACGGCAAGTCCATGACTTTGGGTACTGTATACCGTTTGAACTCAATCACTTTGGACAAAGTTAAAGCTTTGTTGGACAAATACAAAACGCCGTCCACAATGGAAGACAACACAAGACCGTACGTGATGGTTATAGATGAGATGAACCGCGGCAATGTCTCTAACGTGTTCGGCGAGCTTATCACTTTGCTGGAACCGGACAAACGCAAGGGACGTCAAAATGCGGAGAGCGTGATTTTGCCTTACTCGAAAACGCCTTTCTTTGTTCCCGACAACGTGTATATCATTGCCACGATGAATACGGCCGACCGTTCTCTTAACACACTGGACTATGCCATTAGAAGAAGGTTCGCGTTCTTTGCCACTAAACCATACGAACTTGATGAGGAAGGTTTCGACAAAGAACTGTTCCGGAAAGTAAGTCTTCTTTTTGTCAAGAACTACGACGAGTACATGGATAGTGCAGCAGACCAGTCCATGCCGCTTGAACCGGCAGACACGCTGTCTGAAGAATTCAAGCCTGAGGATGTGTGGATAGGACACAGCTATTTCTTAATGGAAGAAGAAAATGGCGAGGACATAACCCAAGACAGACTGCTTTACGAGATAATTCCATTGTTGGAGGAATATGTGCAAGACGGAGTGTTGAGACCTGAGGCAAAAGACACTATTCGAGAACTATACGAAATCGCAACGGCTGAATGACGCTTATACAACTTCAAGAACAATTGCTGGAAAACACATTAGTCCGGCAGGGTGATACCGTCCTCCGTCAATGTATGGAGGACGGACAGGAAGTTGTGTTTACGGTGAACAGGGGAATTGGAGACCATGAATGTCTGAGGCTCAAAAGGAACGGGGACGAAATTCGTGCCAAAGGTTCATACTATGTCGGGGTGGACTGGTTGAAAGAACAAGAATTGGCGGTACAGGTAAATCCCAAGATGAACGATGGCATGGAGATTGATTATGTCAAAATGCTCAACGATGCATTATGTGAACAGGAAAACTATGATTACTTGAAAGACCTCGTGACTATAAAGTTTGATAAGCCGTCCATCAAAATCAGACAAAACAGGGACTTGTTGAGCATTTTTCTTGTCACGGAGTTTCTTAATGTTCTCCAGCGTATTGTCAAGAAAGGGCTGAAGAAGGGTTACATTACAGTAGAAAAGAATCTGCACAACAAGGTGAAAGGGCATATCCTTGTTGGAAGAAACATAAGGCACAACCAGACCAAAGGTAGGGTGACGGATAACATTTGCCGTTATCAAATATACAGTGTCGATACTCAAGAAAACCGTATATTGAAAAAGGCTTTGCTTTTCTGCTCTGATATGCTGACGGTTTACCAACACGCGCTTGATGTGTCCGTATTGCAAAAGAAAATAAGGTTTATCACACCGCATTTTGATT
>CAVHWJ010000169.1:0-2928 GCA_963639565.1 uncultured Prevotella sp.
TCGTGGTTAATTCACGAAAATTTATGTTCAAAAGAAAACATATATCTTTTTGAACATGAATTGCCATAAATTAACCATGAATTATTCATAAATTTATTTTGTGTAAGACTAATGTTTGAAGACATAAACCAAAAAAGGGCGGCACCGTGATGATGCCGCCCTCATTATTTGGATTAATGACTGACTGTCACTTTACTATCTTTGCAGTCTTTACAGAGCCGTCGGTCATTTTCTGAACCATTACCATAACGCCCTTCTGGCTGCCGTCCACGCGTACGCCCTGGAGGTCGTAGAAAGCCGTGGCGGCAACGTTCTCGCCGCCGGCCTTCATGCTGTTGATGCCTGTGGTTGTAGACGAAGCCTCGCCGAAACCGCCCATGCCGTTGGCGGCGCGCACGGTGAAGTCGGTAGCCTTCTCGCCGTCGGCAAGCGTCCAAGAGGTTTCAGAGGTCATGCCCACAAACTTGCCACCGTTGAACACAGCGTATGCGCGTGCGCCGTCCACGGCCTTCCATGAAATCTTGGCTGTCTCGCCTTCCACCAGACCGAGACCGAGCTGTGCGCAAGAAGCGTCGGGAGTCCATGTGGGGAACACCTTGTCGAGGGCGTATTCAGCGGCCTCAGCGGCGGTGAGGATAGTCTCCATCTCGTTCACCGTCTTGTCCTTCGTGAACTTGAGCACGTTGGATGCCGGGGAAACGACGTTGCCCTGCGCGTCCATGGTGTTGTATTCCACGAACTTGTCGGCAGCCACGTTCATGCCGCCCGTGGTGAAACGTGTCTTGGCGATCTTTTCGGGCTGGAGCAGCGTGGTGTTGAGGTAAGCCAGACGCGGAGTGCCGCCCCATGCGCGGCCGTAGTTGAACTCCTGTGCGTAGTTGTCCACGGTGCAGCCGTTGAGCACATAACCCCACTTGCAGCCGTTGTCGGTATAGGGAGCGGCGATAGTGCAGCCGCCAGAGCCGTCGGCGGAACGCTTCTCAACCACAATCTTACACCTATTATAATATACGTCGCCGCCGCCGCAGAGGAAGTCCACAGTGCCGTGGATTTCAGAGTCCTCCCAGTAGTACTTGCCGTTACCGTTGCTGTAATAAGTGTCCTGATAAGACAGCATCTTCACGTTCTTGCAGATAGTGCCGTCGCCCTTGTCCTGGAGGCACACCGCACGACCCGCTGAACCCGACTTGTAGTAGTCGAGCGCGTTCTGCAAGGTGAGGTCCTGCATATAGAGGTTCTTGCCCGTTACGAAGAGAGTGGCGGTAGTGCCGATGCCCTCGTTCTTCACCTTGGGGGCGTTCTTGATGATTGTCTTGTCCATGCTCTGGCCGATGATGGAAATGTTGTTTCCCGAAACGGCAGTCAGGGCCGTCTCGCCGAGATCGTATGTTCCGTCGGGCAGGAAGATGCAAGTGCGCTCGTCGGATGAACTGTTGGCGTTGGCGAGGTCGAGCATCGTGAGGAAGTTGCCGGCGTTGCCGGCCTGCACCACGTAGTAGCCCATTTCGTTCTTCTGCGTAGAAGACTCGCCGAGGTTTGCCACCACGAGCTTGTGGATATACATCTGTCCGTCGAACGCCAGCGTGAGGGTGCCGCCCTCGCCGTTGTATTCAATGCTCTGCGTCACGCCGTCGTTGGTCTTGTCGAGGGTGATTGCGCCAACCTCAGTGCCGCCGCGCGATACCGTCACCTTTGTCGCGCCGCTGTATTTGCAACCTGTGAGGAAGATGAGGGAGTGCTTGCCGGAGAGAAGGAAAATCTTGTCGTCGGCTGCGAACTGCCATCCGTGCTGCTTGTCGTGGAACGCTCCGCCCGTGTAGGTGAAGCCCTCGTGGTCTTCGCCGTAGAAATACGGGTCCTGAAGATTGTAAGTGTAGCGGTTCACGTCGCTCACCGTCTCCTCGTCGGTGGCCACGGCATAGAGGGAGGTCGGGCCGGTCACGATGTCTTTCACGTTGTACTTGCGTCCGCCGTCAGCCTCAACGAACCAGCCGCGGAACACCTTGCCGGCGGGAACAATCACGCCTGTATCATCGCGGAGCGCGCCAATCGGCGAGTCCTTCTCCACCTTCTGCGTGGCCTGAAGCACCGTGCCGTCGGTATTATAATAGGTAAGGATGTAGTCGGGCTTGAAAGAAACGGTGAAGATGTAAGTCATCGTCTCCTCGCCGGCAACCACCTTCACGGTGACGGTAGTCGTAGTGTCGTCCACCTTATTGTATTCCACCGACTCCACCGTGCCGTTGGCAGGAGTGCCGAACGTCATGGGGTTGGTGTCTTTGTCCACCATCTTCTGCGCCTTTGAAATCTCTATCGTGGCGCACATGTTGCCGTTGTTGTCTGCCTCGCAGATGTCGGCCGTCTCATACTCCGTGCCGTTCACCGTGACTGTTCCCAGAGCCGGTGTCTGCGACATATCCACGTTGCCGTAGATGGAGAGTTCAAAGAGGTATGCGTTCTGGTTGGTGGTGATGTTCTCGAAACGCAGCTGGCAGTTTGTCTTGTTCACGTTCACATCCACGTCGCAACCCGTGCTGGGGTTCGCCACCGTGCTCGACACCACTACCCAGTCGGCGTCGCCGTCGCCCTTGGCAAGAAGTTTCCAACCGCGGTTGCTGCCGGTGGCCCCGTGACGGAAATGCACCTTGGTGATTGATGCAAGCGAAGAAGTCTCCACGTATGGGTCGGCACTCTTGGCCGCCATCAGCATACCGCCTGTCCAGTCGGGGAACTTGCCAGTGTTGAAGTTGGTCGCGCCGATCTGGGTGTTGAAAACGGAAAACGTGATTTGCTCGTGACTGTACTTGGTGTTCCAAGTTGCCGTTGTCACTTTCTTGGCGTTGGCCGACTGTTCGTAAGCTGTCCATTCGGTGAAATCCGTGGAATAGATTTCCTTTTCCTGGACTGAGGAACTGCCTTCCGCCTTTA
>CAVHWJ010000169.1:3736-6015 GCA_963639565.1 uncultured Prevotella sp.
ACGGCGAAATCATGGTCGAAACAGAGCAGCGAACCGCAGAAATCCTGCGTCCACGACATTCCCTTGATTGTTGATTTGGGAACTATGGTGAACACCGAGCCGGCTTTCAGCTCGTAGGTGATGAAGTTAAGTTCCACATTGGCAGTTCCGCTTCTCACAAAAAGCACCATGGTCTCTTCTATGCGCGAATAGGTGTCGCGCCGGATTTCCAGCTTCACGTCCTTCACGGCGGCTATCCCGTCCACCATCAGGTCTTTACATTCCAGTATATCCATAATAAAATGTTGTTTGTTGTCAGACAATCCACCTTTCGACGTTGCGTCGCGGTTATTTTCATTTTCGGTGCAAAGGTAGCCATAAAACCATTACCCGTCAATTTGTTCAAAGCGGAAACGCTTGTCAAAACAGGAACATTTGTTGTCTGTTGGTATTCCAGTTCCCGTTTTGAACATTTCCATGCGCCATAAATCTCCCCACGGCGGCGTTTTTCGTCCTACTTTTGCAGCGGATTTGAAACGGAACAACGACCGTTTTTTTTAAAGGTCATAAAGTAATAGATATGAAGAAAATGATGAGAATTAAAAGACTTATTCCAATGGCGGGAGCGGCACTCTGCCTCTCGCTTATGACAGTTTCCTGCCAACAGAAGAAGCAGGAACAGGCAACAGCCGGCAGCGGCTTCAAGACAATGAAAGTGACCCTTTCCGACAAGAACCTCACCACGAGCTATTCCGCCTCGATAAAGGGAAAGCAGGACATCGACATCTATCCGCAGGTGGCGGGCAAGATCGAAAGGCTCTGCGTGAAGGAGGGCGACAAGGTGAGCCGCGGACAGCTGCTCTTCGTTATTGACCAGGTGCCATACCGCGCCGCCCTCGCCACGGCGGAGGCCAACGAGAAATCGGCACAGGCGCAGTTGGCTTCGGCACTGCTGACATACAACAGCAACAAGGAACTCTACGCCAAGAAAGTGGTTTCGGATTACACCTTGCAGACTTCCGAAAACGCCTGGCTCACGGCAAAGGCGCAGTTGGCCCAGGCCAAGGCGCAAGTGGTGAACGCCAGGAACAACCTCTCTTATACCGAGGTGCGCAGTCCGGCAAACGGCGTGGCCGGCGTGCTGCCCTACCGTGTGGGAACGCTCGTGAGCGCGTCGATGCCAAAGCCGCTCACCACGGTGTCGGACAACTCGCAGATGTACGTGTATTTCTCAATGACGGAGAAGCAGCTGCTGAGTTTCGTGAGGCAATACGGCTCGAAAGACGCGGCTATAAAGAACATGCCGGAAATATCCCTGCAGCTCGGCGACCAGTCGATGTACGCCCACAAAGGCAAGGTGGAGAGCATCAGCGGCGTCATCAACACAGAGACGGGAGCCGTGACGCTAAGAGCGGAGTTCCCCAACCCCGGAAGACTGCTCAACAGCGGCGGTTCGGGCAACGTGATCCTCCCCTCTACAAAGAAGAACTGCATCGTGATACCGCAGTCGGCCACCGTGCAGCAGCAGGACAAGCGCATCGTGTATAAGTCGGTGAACGGCAAGGCAACGCCGCAGCTCATCGAGGTGGAGAACATCGACGACGGCACGAGCTTCATCGTGAAGAGCGGACTGAAACAGGGCGACATCATCGTGAGCGAAGGCGCGGGAATGGTGAAGGAAGGAGACGCTCTTAAATAAAAATGAAGAGTGAAGAATTAAGAATGAAGAATTTAAGAGTGAAAGAATGAAGAATAGATAATAGATAGCAGAACAAGATGAAAGGCAATATATTTATCAAAAGGCCGGTAATGGCAATATGCGTTGCCGTGCTGATAGTAATGGTGGGACTTATCTCACTGTTCAACCTGCCGGTGGAGCAGTACCCCGACATCGCGCCGCCTACGGTGCGCGTGGAGGCGACTTACACCGGTGCCGACGCCGACGCGGTGATGAAGAGCGTCATCATGCCGCTGGAGGAGAGCATCAACGGTGTGGAGAACATGCTCTATATCACCTCGACGGCAACCAACTCGGGTACGGCGCAAATCAACGTTTACTTCAAACAAGGCACCGACCCCGACATGGCGACGGTGAACGTGCAGAACCGCGTGTCGAAGGCGCAGGGACTGTTGCCGTCGGAGGTGACGAAAATCGGCGTCACCACGCAGAAGCAGCAGAACAGCTTTTTGCAAATCGGCGCGCTGGTGAGCAACGACGGAAAGTATGACGAGACGTTCCTCGCCAACTACCTCGACATCAACGTGGTGCCTGAGATAAAGCGTATCAACGGCGTGGGCGA
>CAVHWJ010000170.1:0-5999 GCA_963639565.1 uncultured Prevotella sp.
TGAAAATCCTTGTGTCCCCGGTTCGATTCCTGGTGGTACCACTCCTCCTTTCATTAGCCCTGTCCGCTTTTGCGGCAGGGTTTTTTGATGGGGTTTTCGGGACGGCTCGGACTTCTCAGACAACTCCGAGGAGTCTGAGCCGTCCGAGAAATCTGAGAAGTCTGAGTTGTCTAAGAGAACTGGGAGTTCTGGAGTTCTGTTGGTTTTTGCGCACTGCGCAAAAACCAACGCTGTCCTACGACAGCCCCACAATCTCCCCTTCCACAATATCAATCACATTGGCCTGTGGTGATTTGGGCAGTCCGGGCATCCGCATGATGTCGCCGGCAACGGCGACGATCATTTCCGCGCCGCTGTTCACCACGATGTCGCGCACGTGAACTTCAAAGTCCTTCGCCACGCCGTACGCCTTCGCGTTGGTGGAGAAAGAATACTGCGTCTTGGCGATGCACACAGGGAACGCCCCGAAACCGTTGGCTTCGGCAGCCTTTATCTTGCGCTTCGCCATTGGGGAATAAGTCACGGCGGAAGCACCGTAGATGTCGCTTGCCACTTTGGCAATCTTCGTCTCGACAGAATCCTCGTCGGAATAAGTAAGGTGGAGTGGGGCGGAAGTCTTTTCGCTTATCGTGTTCACCACAAGCTCTGCCAGTTCTTCTGCGCCCTTGCCGCCCTCAACAAAGGCGTTGTTCACGGCGAAGCCCACGCCAAGTGCGGCGCAATGTTGGCGCACGATGCCGATTTCCTCCTCAGAGTCGTTGGCGTAGCGGTTGAACGCCACAACCACGGTCTGGCCGAACGAACGGAGGTTGTCGATGTGCTTGTCGAGGTTCGCCAAACCGTGGGTAAGCCCCTCGTGGTTCTCCTCCTTGATAGCGTCGAGAGCCACGCCGCCGTGCATTTTCAAGCCCTGAGCGGTAGCCACTATAACGGTGAGCTTGGGCTGCAATCCTGCCTTGCGGCACTTAATGTTATAGAATTTCTCCGCCCCGAGGTCAGCCCCGAAGCCGGCCTCTGTTATCACGTATTCGCCGAACGACATCGCCATTTTCGTGGCGAGGATAGAGTTGCAGCCGTGGGCGATGTTGGCGAAAGGCCCGCCATGCACGAACGCCGCCGTGTGCTCCGTCGTCTGCACAAGGTTGGGGGCGATGGCGTCGCGCAGCAGCACCGTTATCGCGCCCGCCACGCCGAGTTCCTTCACGGTGAAAGGCTTGTCGTCGAGGGTGTAGCCAAGGGTGATGTTCTCGATGCGGCGGCGCAGGTCGTCCTCGCTTGTGGCGAGACACAGGATAGCCATTATCTCAGAGGCCGGCGTTATGTCGAAGCCGGTCTCGCGCACTATACCGTTCGTCTTTCCGCCAAGACCCGTGGTGATGTCGCGAAGGCCGCGGTCGTTCACGTCGATTACGCGGTTCCACAGCACCTCCTTGAGCATGAAGCCGCTGTTGCGGTTCTGGTAGAGGTAATTGTCGAGCAGCGCGGCGATCATGTTATGCGCCGACGTTATGGCGTGGAAATCCCCCGTGAAATGCAGGTTGATTTTGTCCATTGGCAGCACCTGGGCGTAGCCGCCCCCTGCCGCGCCGCCCTTTCGCCCGAAACAGGGACCTAACGACGGTTCGCGCAGGGCGCAGATAGCCTTCTTGCCGATGCGGCTGAGGCCAAGGGCGAGACCCACTGAGACGGTTGTCTTGCCGATGCCAGCGAGGGTGGGGGTGATTGCGGTGACGAGGATGAGGTTGCTCTGCTTCACTTTCTCCTCATTAATAAGATGCAGGGGCACTTTGGCGATGTTCTTGCCGTAGTTCTCGAGTTCACCGGTGGGGATGCCGTACTTTTCGGCAATCGTCTCGATGCGTTCGAGTTTCACGCTGCGTGCGATTTCGATGTCTGATTTCATAAGAACGTGTTATGTGTGTGATGTGTGTCAAACCAAAAAAGGAGAGACCGTTCCGTTACTGGATGTCTCTCCTTTTTATCTGAGCCTCTTGTCGGATTCGAACCAACGACCCCGAGATTACAAATCACGTGCTCTGGCCAACTGAGCTAAAGAGGCGGGTGGGCAAGCTACTTGTATCGCGCCGCTACAACCAACTACCTTTGCTACGTTCCCGTCCTGGAGGATTCGAAGGGAGCTGGCCGTACAAGACTTGCCCGTCTTGCAACGCTTATTTGCGGGTGCAAAGGTAATGGTTTTTGCGGTATTGGCAAACATTTTCTCCCTAAAAAACAAAAAAAAGACAGGCTGCATCGGGTATCTGACATAAAATGAGTAATTTTGCAATCGTATTATGGCAAATATCGACAACCAGTTGCGTGGGGCGGGCGAGGATTACAGCCTGTTCATCACATATTCAAATATCGACGGCGCGATAGTGGGCGGCCTGTGGATTCTCAGTTTCGCGTGTTTCGTGGGCGAGTTCCGCACGCCGCTGCTCAGTGTCGTGGCAATCGTGTGCGCCGTGGCATCGCTGGTGACGCTCGCTCTCAGGATGCGGCGGTTCAGGGACACGAGGCTCGGCGGCGTGATGCCGTTTGGCAAGGCGATGCTCTATGCGCTGCAGTGCTTCTTCAAGGCCACGCTGCTCATGGCGGTGGCGCAGTATGTGTATTTCCAGTTCATCGACCGTGGCTATCTCATCAACCAGTATGTGACGATGCTCTCCACGCCCGACTACGCCGCCGTGGTGAAGGATGCCTACGGCATGGACGCGAAGCAGATAATAGCGATACTCCAGACCACAATGGGCGAGCTGCGCCCGATAGAGATAGCGTTCCAGTTCCTCACGGTGAACGTGGTGACGGGCGTTATCCTGAGCGTGCCGATTGCCGCGCTGACGAGGCGCAGGAGATAATACATGGAAAACAGAAACCTACCGAAATAAAAAAATGTTATGGACATATCAGTAGTCATACCTTTATATAAT
The DNA here is from genome assembly GCA_963639565.1 of uncultured Prevotella sp. Classification (GTDB taxonomy): domain Bacteria; phylum Bacteroidota; class Bacteroidia; order Bacteroidales; family Bacteroidaceae; genus Prevotella. The sequence goes on from CAVHWJ010000170.1 coordinate 2,931, forward strand.
GAGGACGAGTCGCTGCCGGAACTCTACGCGTGGATAGAGCGCGTGATGAAGGGAAAGGGCTTCTCGTTCGAGGTGATATTCGTGAACGACGGTTCCACCGACCGCTCGTGGGACGTGATACAGGAACTCGCCGCCGCCCACAAGGAGGTGAAGGGCATCAAGTTCCGCCGCAACTACGGCAAAAGCCCGGCCCTCTACTGCGGTTTCAAGAAAGCCCAGGGCGACGTGGTGATAACGATGGACGCCGACTTGCAGGACTCGCCCGACGAGATACCGGAACTCTACCGCATGATAACCGAGGACGGCTACGACCTGGTGTCGGGCTACAAGATGAACCGCAAGGAGGGCGACCCCATATCGAAGACAATACCCACAAAGCTCTTCAACGCCACGGCGAGGAAGGTGAGCGGCATACACAACCTGCACGACTTCAACTGCGGACTGAAGGCTTACCGCCGCGACGTGGTGAAGAACATAGAGGTGTACGGCGAGATGCACCGCTACATACCGTATCTGGCCAAGAACGCTGGGTTCTCCAAGATCGGCGAGAAGCCCGTGCATCACCAGGCGAGGAAGTTCGGCAAGTCGAAGTTCATGGGCTGGAACAGGTTTTTCAACGGCTACCTCGACCTCATCACGCTGTGGTTCCTGAGCAGTTTCGGGCGCAAGCCGATGCACGTGTTCGGTTTCCTCGGCACGCTGGTGTTCTTCATCGGCTTCGTGTCGGCGGCGTTCCTGGGGGCTGACAAGCTGTGGTGCGTCTACCACGGCATAAGGCAGAGGCTCGTGACAGACTCGCCGTATTTCTACATCGCCCTCACGATGATGATGATCGGAACGCAGTTGTTCTTGGCGGGATTTATAGGCGACCTTGTGAGCCGAAGTTCGACGGACAGGAATAACTACCAGATAGAGAAGGAAATCTGACGCGTGGAGGGAAACCCAAACGACAAGCCATAATGGAAAGACAATACAACAGAAACACGAAGGGACACAAGGGCGCAGCCGTAGCCGCGGCTTTCGCGGCGGTGTGCATGGCGTTGCTCGCGGCGTGCTCCTCGATAAACTGTCCGATAAACAACAGGGTCTACACCAAATACTCCCTGCGCACGCCGAAGGGCAAGGTGGACACGCTGAGGCTGAACTGCACCGTGTCTACTAACCGCACCGACGGCAGCGACAGCGTTATCATCAACCGCGACACGCTGATGGTGGCGATGATGCTGCCCATAAGCAACGCCAACCCGAGCGACACGTTCTTCGTGGAACTCTCGTCGGAGGCGTTGGCGTTTTCCTCGCTCGACACCATTGTGGTGAGCAAGGAAGACTTCATGCACTTTGAGGCGCCGGAGTGCGCCGCATCGTATTTCCACAACATCACAGGCGTGACGACGACGCACCACGCCATAGATTCAGTGACAATAAAAACACCGGGAGTGACTTATGATACATCAAAGAACCATTTTTATATCTATTTCACGCCTCGCGATTAGCGCGCTGCTCCTCTTTGCGACGGTTCTTTCCGCCCAAGCGCAGGGCAGGGGAAACGGCGGCGCGGCGGCGCAGAAAGACACCGTGGCGTTGTTCCGCGGCTTCTCCGTGTCCGTCGATGTGGTGGGTCCGGTGATGATGGCGGTGGGCGACTACGGACAGTATGAGGCGGCGTTCCACCTCAACCTGAAAGACAAGTATTTCCCCGTGGTGGAGGTAGGCTACGGCAAGGCCGACCACACGGAGGACGCCACGCAGATAACATACAAGACGGCGGCGCCGTTTTTCCGCGTCGGTGCTGACTTCAACGTGCTTAGGAACAAGCACGACATATACCGTTTCCTCGTGGGCGCGCGCTACGCTTTCACCTCTTATAAATATGACATTTCCTCGCCCGGCGTGAAAGACCCCGTGTGGGGAGGTTTTTCGGAGTATGAGGCCACGGGCGTGAAATGCAGCTACCACTGGCTGGAGGTGGGCGTTGGCGTGGACGTGAAAATCGCCGGGCCCGTACACTTAGGCTGGAGCGTGAGATACAAGCAGCGCGTCTCCGCCAAGGAGGGCGACATAGGCAAGTCGTGGTATGTGCCGGGCTACGGACAGACAGGCACATCGGCGTTCGGCGCGCTCTTCAACGTTTCGGTTGATATTTAAAGAAACAACATGGCGGCAAGCGTTAAGGTGGCTTGCCTGTACTGATAACATAACTTTTAAATCTAATGGGAAAGAAAGGAAAATACATAAGACTGGCGGTTCTGTCGGTGATAGTGATAGGTTTGGCGTTGTATGTGTCGAAGCAGCGCAACGTGCCGTTCCAGAAGGACAACGGCTTCGTCTTCGGCACGGTGTACAGCATCACTTACCAGTATGACCACGACTTGCAGAAGGACATCGAGGCGGAACTCAAAAAGGTGGACTGCTCCCTGTCGCCGTTCAACAAGGCTTCGGTAATATCACGCGTGAACCGCAACGAGAAAGTGGCTGTGGACAGTATGTTCGCTGAGGTGTTCCGCTTGGCGGAGCACATTTCGGCTGAGACCGACGGGGCTTTCGACATCACCGTGGCGCCAATGGTGAACGCCTGGGGCTTCGGTTTCAAGACAGGCAATATGCCGGGGGCGCAGCAGCTCGACAGTCTGCGCCGCATCGTGGGCTTCCACAAGGTGAGGCTCGCCGGCGGCAGGGTGGTGAAGAACAACCCCGGCACGATGCTCGATTGCAGCGCGATTGCCAAGGGCTACGGCTGCGACGCGGTGGCGAAGATGCTTGAGAAGAAGGGCATAAAGAACTATATGGTGGAGATTGGCGGCGAAATCGTCACCTGCGGAGTGAACGACCAGCGTATGCCGTGGAGGATTGGCGTGACGAAGCCCACCGACGATTCGCTCAACGTGAACGAGGAACTGCAGACGGTGCTCAACGTGACCAACAAGTCAATGGCGACGAGCGGCAACTACCGCAACTTCTATTATAAGAACGGACGTAAGTACGCACATACCATCGACCCCAAGACCGGACGGCCAGTGCAGCACAACATCCTTTCTGCCACGGTGCTTGCCGACAACTGCGCCACCGCCG
>CAVHWJ010000171.1:0-5989 GCA_963639565.1 uncultured Prevotella sp.
ATTGCCTTATGAGCGAAATCAGAAACCTGAAGCCGGAGTGCATCTGGCGCAACTTTGACGAGCTGACCAAAGTGCCACGCCCGTCAGGACACCTTGAGAAAGTACAGCAATTCCTGCTCGACTTCGCACAGAAAGCCGGAGTGGAGGCGTTCAAGGATGCCGGAAACAACATCGTTATGCGCAAACCGGCATCGCCGGGAATGGAAAACCGCAAGGGAGTGATACTCCAGGCTCACATGGACATGGTGCCACAGAAGTCGAAAGACAGCACACACAACTTTGAGACCGACCCCATCGAGACCTACATCGACGGCGAATGGGTGAAAGCCAAGGGCACCACGCTCGGCTCTGACGACGGTATCGGAGTGGCAGCCATCATGGCCATCATGGAGGACAAGACCCTCAAGCACGGTCCTATTGAGGGACTGATTACGGCCGACGAGGAAACGGGAATGTACGGAGCCAACGACCTGCCCGAAGGAGAGCTCAACGGCGACATCCTGCTCAACCTCGACTCTGAAACATGGGGCAAGTTCGTAATCGGAAGTGCTGGAGGCATCGACATCACCGCACAGATGGAATTCAAGGAAGAGGCTGCCAAGGCTGGCTACGAGGCTCTGAAGGTGACTCTGAAGGGTCTCAAGGGAGGCCACTCAGGACTGGAAATCCACGAAAACCGCGCCAACGCCAACAAGCTGATGGCTCGTTTCGTGCGCGACGCCATAGCTCGCTTCGGCGCTTGCCTGGCCACATGGCACGGCGGAAACATGCGCAACGCCATACCTTTCGAGTGCGAAACCGTTATCTGCGTGCCTTCTGACAAGGCTGAAGAGGTGAAGAAACTCGTGGAAACCTACAAGGACACCTTCACAAGCGAGTATCACGGCATCGAGAGCGGACTGTCTTTCGCAGCCGAAACCGCAGATATGCCTGCCACAATCGTGCCGGCTGAGATTCAGGACAACCTGATCGACGCCATCTATGCCTGCCACAACGGTGTGATGCGCATGATACCTTCGTTCCCCACCGTGGTGGAAACGTCGTCAAACCTGGCCATCATCGACATCGCCGACGGCAAGGCTGCCATACAGATTCTGGCTCGTTCGTCGCGCGAAAGCATGAAGGAATACATCGCCTACACCTTGCAGAGCAGCTTCAACATGGCTGGAATGAAGGTGTCGTTCAGCGGCAGCTACGGCGGATGGGACCCCAATCCGAATAGCGAGATACTGAAACTGTTGGAGAAGGAATACAAGGAACTGTTCAAGGAAGACGCCATCGAGCAGGTGGACCACGCCGGACTGGAGTGCAGCATCATCCTCGGCAAGTATCCTCACCTCGACGTTGTGTCGCTCGGACCCACGCTCCGTTCGCCCCACACCACCAACGAGCGGTGCTACATCCCCACCGTATCCCCCTTCTGGGAACTGCTCAAGAAGACTCTTGAGGATATTCCAGTGAAGTAAACGAGGCTATACTTACATAAAAATCACATACATTCCGGACAGAATCAATATGGTTCACGTCCGGAATGTATGTTTTATTAGTCTTTCAAGCATCCTACAGGAACCACATACACGCCATCTTTCCGTCGATAAGCATAATCGCCCGTTCCCGTAAGCACCATCATAAAAGAAGGTTCGTTCATTTTTTCGGTGTTGATTTTCCCCGCAAGAGTTATCAGGTTCGCTGCACCTTCATTAATCAGTCTATCACCACCCAACTTCACTTCCACGAGTCCATACTTGCCGTTGCGGAGATGCACCACCGCGTCACACTCCAATCCGTTCTTGTCGCGGTAATGATACACTTCTCCATCCAATGCGTCAGCAAAAACGCGAAGGTCTCTTACACAAAGAGTCTCGAAGAAAAGTCCCATCGTGTTGAGGTCGTTGACAAGGTCTTTAGGTCCAAGTCCCAAGACTGCCGTTCCAATTGACGGATCTATGAAGTATCGGGTATTCGCAGTACGTATTGCCGTTTTGGAGCGCAAGTTAGGATTCCAAGCCTCCGAGTCCTCAATGACGAATATCTTGCGCAACGCATCCAAGTAACTGCCCGCTGTCTTCACACTGATTTCATTTTCGTCATTTGTCATCATGTCGGCAACAATGGTTCCGATAGTTGCCTGCGAACCTTGATTGCGGGCATACGAACGCAACAGCAGTCGGATGGAAGTAACATTGCGGTTCACTCCGTCAACCCTCGAAACGTCTTTCTTGATAACGGCATCCACATAATCAAAGGCTTGCGCCAAAGCCGCCTCGCCACGCAAACCGCAAGCAAAAGGCCAGCCGCCACGACAAATCAAGAAAGCAAGGTCGTCTATCTTCAGCTTATTTACGGCAACTATCTTCTCGGGAGTCTCAAACAAATGCGCAAGACTCACCTTTCCGTTTGATTCGCCCGACTCATACAGACTCATAGGACGCATCGTCAACCAACTGAACCGCCCCGTACCGGAATGGTGCATATCCTTTTCTTCCGCGGGAACTGCCGAACCCGTCAGTACAAACTGGCCCACCTCATGCCGGTGGTCGACCTCAAATCTTATCGCATCCCAAAGTTTGGGTGCCAACTGCCATTCATCAATCAACCGGGGTGTGCCGCCATCCAGCAACACAGAGGCATCTATCTCCGCCATCTGCAGGTTTGTTTCCAACGAGGCGGGATTGTCCATATACAAGATACTGTTCGCTTGTTGCTCCGCAGTGGTTGTTTTGCCGCACCATTTAGGACCTTCTATCAACACTGCGCCCTTGCTTGCCAATTTCTTAGCAAGCATTTTGTCTGCAATTCTATGCTTATACTCCATCTTCCAAACGTTTGGTTTACAGGTGCAAAGATACTACTCTATTTCCAAATTTCCTCTGTTGGCGCGATTTTACTTCCTCAGTTGGCGCATTTTTACTTCCTCAGTTGGCGCGTTTTTACTTCCTCTGTTGGCGCATTTTTGCTTCCTCAGTTGGCGAAATAGCCCTACTAAGGAAGCGAAGAATCTTACATTCTGACCGCCAAATAACCTGTTCGGAACTTGCAAACACGATAGCTAATTGCTAATTTTGCAAAACAAACGAATAATCAACAGGTTATATGGCATTAGCAATAAAGTCAGCTCCCACACTATTCGGTGAGGTAGCCAAGAAATTTGAGCAAGCAGCCAATCAAGTAGAGGAAGCCCCTGGCCTGCAAGACTACCGCAAACAGGCCAAGGCGGTAAAGGCTTACTTGCAAAAGATTGGAATGTAATGACAGTAGAAGAACTGCTTGACGAGTGCGATTTATTTATCGCAACAAGTGAAAGTTTCACGCAGTGCAGCGAATCTTTCACTTGCGACAACGAGGATTTGGACGATTTCTTCGTGAAGGATTCCATTGTCTACGACCAACGTCTTTTGGGTAAGACGTATGTGTTTTGCCACAAGACGACAAAGTCCATAGTCTGTGCTTTCACATTATCCAACGACAGCATCCGCATCACCAACAAATTGAATGTCGAGTCGAAAGAACAATTCCTGGAAAACAGTGAACTATCCGAGAAAAACCTCCGCCGCTATCCTGCCGTATTGATAGGCAGATTGGGCACAAACCGCATGTTTGCCGGCAAAGGTTATGGCTCTGCCGTTATGGATTTCATCAAGACTTGGTTCCGTGTAGGCAATAAGACAGGTTGTCGATTTATCATTGTGGATGCTTACAACAACCCTGCCACCATCCACTATTATCTGAAAAACGGCTTCACCTTTCTAATAGACGACGAAAAACTTGAAGCAAAATACATGGGCATCGGTGTTGGCAGATTGCCACTACACACTCGCCTCATGTATTTCGACTTGTTGAAGATTAATGTTGCCGAATGATTAAGAGCCACAAGAAACAGATAGGCGCAAAGAACTTGCCTACCTGTATTTCTTAGGAAGAGCATTAACCGATAAACAATCTTACCTTCCTTACCAACGTATAGCTCTTATTCAGACAAACTTTTTGTATAATATGCTTTGAAAAGCGACTCTTATATCCCCTTTCTCTATTGTCGAAATAACAAATAGAATCAGTTTCTCGAATATTGTTGCCTTCATCATAGAAAGCGACGGACAGCAAAAAGTTCTCTTTTATTTTACCTTCGACATCGAAATGGAATTCTAACTGATAATCTCCAACGACATTGACTTCAATATTTGAGATTTCCAGTCCTGTTAGTTTGGCTGTTATATCTGAAATTATTTCGAATGAACACTTTTCTACTGGATAATCATAGAAACAATACTCCTCATTGTTTGCTTCATTATTCATTTCGTCAGGAATGTCATCACATTCTTCGCTTACATTCTCTGTCGACACTTCTTCTGAAATTAAGTCTTCATATTCAGGGAGCAATGTTTTCATCATCCCTTTTGAACCAACAGGAACTTTAATAGCTTCCAAAGCAATACACCCCTCAAATACATCTTTTCCTATTGATTTAACAGAAGTAGGTATATATATATCTTCAAGACACCAGCAACCCTCAAACGCCTCGTTTCCAATCGTTTCTACGTTTTCAGGTATCCTAAATGAAAAGAAACTGTTTTTCGAAAAGCTTCTATTTCCTATAAACTTAACAGTCTTAGGAATTGTTGTGGGCACGATATTAGCGCTGACAAATGCTTCATCACTGATATTTTCAATTTTACAGTTCTTGTCAAACGTAATTTCTCCATAACTACCACTAAAGCATTTAGGTTTAATCTCTTTGACGGAAGCAGGAATCTTGTACTCATTTGAAAAACAATCATATAATATGGTCTTGTCTTTGCTGAATATCGCATTACCATCAACCAGGAAATTAGGCGAACTACTTGACAATTTCATTTCCACACCTCTTATTGCAGAGTGGCGTAAATCCTTCAATCCTTTTGGAAGTGTTGCCTCTTCTAATTCTTGCGATGTAAATGCAAATTCGCCTAAGAACTCCACACTATCAGGAATTTTTATTGTCGTAATTTCAGTGAAGCTAAATGCACTGTTTTCAACTCTTTTAAGACTACTTGGAAGATAAATCTCTTTGGCATATGTTGCAGCAAAAGCTCCTGATTGTATCTCCGTCACTTCTGTTTTTGAAAGGTCTATCAACTCTAATTTACTTCCAGCAAATGCATCCTCACCAATATTCTTTAGAACAACAGGGAACCATACGTTTTTCAACTTCTTACAAAAGCGAAATGACCGAGGTTCTATCTTTTCTATTAGCGACTCAGACAAATCGACGTCTTTTATTGACGTACCTTTAAATGCATTCTCACCAATATATACCAATCCTTTGGGAAATGATATCCGACTAAGTGAAGTGCAATTACCGAAAGCTTCACTACCAATATATTTTACAGAGGCAGGAACTTCAACATATTCAATTGTCTTATCTCCTTTAAATGCTCCTTTACAGATAAATTCTACGCCGTCTTTTATCCAACATATAGCAGAACCGCCTTTACTCTTCAGAAGCTTTTTGCCATCTGAACTATATTTCAAACCATCATTGTCATATTTACACGTTCTAATCTCTGTCGCGTCCGCAAGACATAAAGATTCATATATTGAGGTATCCATATTATATATACAAGCGTAATTTGTTAATTTCAGCTATAGGGCGATGACAAAAAAAGTATATGACACGATAGTATTTACCTTTCCCCTATATTTCAACTGGTCTGCCGAGAAAAATTCTATCGTATCTGTTTCTCTTATTTTCCCATTGAAATCATACAGAGCCCCACTTAGCATGAAACTCTCTTTTAACTCTCCTGATATTTCCATAAACAAAGAAATCTGTTCTTCATCATCGACCTCTATATTGACGGAAATCAACGAGAGTCCCAAGGACTCCCAGTCCACATCATTTTTTATTTCGATATTAACAGACTGATTAAGATTGTTTTCGTCACATTCCTCATCACCATGAGAATATCGGAGATTTGGTACCGTTGTAGCGGTCATGTGGTACCGTGCGGAG
>CAVHWJ010000172.1:0-3768 GCA_963639565.1 uncultured Prevotella sp.
TTGCCCTACACCATATTCTCCGCGGTATTCGTGGTGCTGCCGCTGCTGCTCATCGTGGCATACGCCTTCACCGGCGACGACGGTGCGTTCACGCTGGAGAATTTCCTGAAGTTCACGCGCCACTCCGAAGACGTGAACACCTTTATCTATTCCATAGGCATAGCGGCGGTGACCACAGCCCTGTGCATACTGCTCGGCTATCCGGCGGCATACATACTGGCGCAGGGCAAGTCGGGCTACGCGCAGACGGTGATAACGCTCTTCATCCTGCCCATGTGGGTGAACATCCTCGTGAGGACGCTCGCCACGGTGGCCCTGTTCGACTTCACCGACACGCCGCTCGGCGAGGGCGCGCTGCTCTTCGGCATGACATACAATTTCCTGCCGTTCATGATTTACCCCATATACAACACGCTGCACAAAATGGACCGCAGCTATATCGAGGCGGCGGAAGACCTCGGAGCGTCACCCTGGCAGGTGTTCATAAAGACAGTGCTGCCACTTAGCATGCCGGGCGTTACGAGCGGTGTGCTCATGGTGTTCATGCCCACGATAAGCACCTTCGCCATATCCGAACTGCTCACTCTCAACAACATCAAGCTCTTCGGCACGACGATACAGGAGAACATCAACAACTCGATGTGGAACTACGGCGCAGCCCTCTCGCTCATCATGCTTGTGCTCATCGGCGCGTCCACAATGTTCGCCTCCGACGACGGCGCGGGCGAGAAAGGAGGGGTATTATGAAAGGACTGCTGCGCAAGACGCTCTGCCAGGGCTACCTGTGGCTGCTGCTCCTGCTGCTCTATTCGCCCATCATCATAATAATGGTGTTCTCGTTCACCGAGGCGAAGGTGATGGGCAACTGGACCGGCTTCTCGCTCCGCCTCTACCGCAACCTCTTCACCGGCGGCACACACCACTCGCTGACCGACGCGATTATCAACACCGTGACGATAGCACTCATCACCGCCGCCGCGTCTACCGTGCTCGGCACGCTCACCGCCATTGGCATCCACAACATGAAGAACCGCATGCGCAAGGCACTGCTCTTCGTGAACAACATCCCAATACTCAACGGCGACATCATCATCGGCATATCGCTGTTCCTGCTCTTCGTCTCGCTCGGCGTGAAGCAGGGCTACCTCACGGTGGTCCTCGCCCACATCACTTTCTGTACGCCCTACGTGGTGCTCAGTGTGTTGCCCAAGCTCAAGCAGATGAACCCCAACCTCTACGAGGCCGCACTCGACCTCGGGGCCACGCCGATGCAGGCACTGCGCAAGATTATAATCCCCGAAATCCTGCCGGGCATGATAGCCGGCTTCATGCTCGCCATAACGCTCTCGGTGGACGATTTCGCCATAACCATTTTCACCATAGGCAACGAGGGCTTGGAAACGCTTTCCACCTTTATCTACGCCGACGCGCGCAAGGGCGGACTGACACCGGAGCTGCGGCCATTGAGCACAATCATCTTCGTGGTGGTGCTGGCGCTGCTGGTGATAATCAACAGGAGAGGAGGCAGGAAGAATGAGAAATAGAGGCTTTTTCCGGTGGTTCTCCGCGCTGTGTCTTGCGGCGGCGTTCGCCGTCTCGCTCTCGTCGTGCCGCCACAGCGAGGAGCGCGGCGAGGTGCTGAAGGTGTACAACTGGGGCGACTACATCGACGAGGGGATGCTCGCCAAGTTTCCCGAATGGTACAAGCAACAGACTGGCAAGGACATACGCATCATATACCAGACCTTCGACATAAACGAGATAATGCTCACCAAGATTGAGCGTGGCCACGAGGACTTCGACGTGGTGTGTCCCTCGGAATACATCATCGAACGGATGCTGCGCAAAGACCTGCTGCTGCCCATCGACACCTGTTTCGGCAAGACGCCCAACTACATCCGCAACGTGTCGCCATATATCGTGAGGGAAATCGACGCGACGAGCAACAGCGGACGGACGGCGCACGAATACGCCGTGGGGTATATGTGGGGAACAGCCGGCATATTATATAATAAGGATAAGGTGAAGCAGAGCGACGCGCGCACTTGGGCGACGCTCTGGAACAGGCGATACCGCGGCAGACTGCTGATGAAGGACTCCTACCGCGACTGCTACGGCACGGCACTGATTTACGCGCGGCGCAAGGATATTGCCGCTGGCAGGACTTCGGTAAAGAAGCTGATGAACGACTATTCGCCGGAGAACATACTCACCGTGGAGAAATACCTGAAAGCCCTGAAGCCCAACATCGAGGGCTGGGAGGCCGACTTCGGCAAGGAGACGATGACCAAGGGCAAGGCGTGGCTCAACATGACGTGGAGCGGCGACGCCGTGTGGGCCATCGACGAGGCGGAGAAGGTGGGCGTGAGGCTCGGCTACGAGGTGCCGCAGGAGGGCAGCAACGTGTGGTTCGACGGTTGGGTGATACCCAAATACGCCGGCAACCCCAAGGCGGCGGCGTATTTCATCAACTACCTGTGCCGCGGCGACGTGGCCCTCGCCAACATGGAGACGACGGGCTACGTTAGCGGCGTGGCCTCAAAGGAAATTCTCAACGCGATGCAGGACTCAGCGGCTTGGCCCGAGCCTCAGAACCTGGCTTATTTCTTCGGCGAGAAAGGCAGACGGGCGCACCTGAACCCGGTGATGTACCCCGACAGTGCGGTGGTGGCTCGCTGCGCCATGATACACGACGCGGGGGACCACACGGCGGAGGTGCTCGACATGTGGTCGAAGGTGAAGGGCGACAACCTCGGCGGCGGTATACTGCTGCTGCTGATTTGCGCCGCCGGCGGTCTCGCCACCTTCGTGGGCATACGCAAGCACAGGCGGCGCAAGCACCGACTCATGTCGAGGAAACACCGCAGGAAGCATATTATTAAGGTGAAAATGTAAAAGAGTTATGAAGACACTGTATTTCGTATTCTGCAAGGGGGACATACTGTTGGAGAAACTTCCCGACGGCTCATACACCGTGCCGTGCGGCGAGGAACCGCCCACTGAGGTGAAGCCGTGGACGAACATGATGAGGGTGGGCAGCATTGACGGTATGGAGGTGCGCACATACCGCATCGACAGTCCCGTGACGGATGACGCGCGCTATGAGATGTGCGGTCTCAGGCAGAGCTACTACAAACTGCCGCAGGAACTTTATCTCCGAGCCGGCAAATGCGAGGAACTGCTCTACTGGGACGGCAACACCCGGTTCTGCGGCGTGTGCGGCGCGCCGATGAAGATGCACACCGACATCAGCAAACGCTGCACGCAGTGCGGCAAGGAGGTGTGGCCGCAGCTGGCCACGGCGATAATAGTGCTCATACACCGCGGCGACGAGGTGCTGCTCGTCCACGCCCGCAATTTCAAGGGCAATTTCATGGGTCTCGTGGCGGGTTTCGTGGAGACGGGCGAGACGCTGGAGGAGGCCGTACACAGGGAGGTGCTGGAGGAGACGAACCTCGTAATCACCAACCTGAGGTATTTCGGCAGCCAGCCGTGGCCCTTCCCCTGCGGTCTCATGGTGGGTTTCAACGCCGACTACGTGAGCGGCGAGATAAAGCTCCAGACCGAAGAACTCGCCCGCGGCGCATGGTTCACCAAGGATAACCTGCCGCAAATCCCCGAAAAACTCAGCATCGCGCGCCGGCTTATCGACGCTTGGATTGAAGGGGGCAAGTAAGGGGCGGCGCATCTTCGGGCGTTACCCCAGTTGTTTATAGCCGTCCGGTTGTTTCAGATTGCCTTTTGCCCGAAAAATCCCTCAATGAGGGA
>CAVHWJ010000172.1:3827-5920 GCA_963639565.1 uncultured Prevotella sp.
TGAGGGATTTTTCAAAGGTTTGACACGGTTCCTGAAATATTTTACAGGTACATCAGCCTCTCGAAAAAACGAATAAGCCACGGAAAAGTTATGTTCAACACTGTTGAACTTACGTTCAGCACTGCCGGACTTATATTCAGCACTGCTGAACATAACTTTTCCTGTGCGTCCGTTGAAAGCCTAAGGTGCGACAACACAAGATTTTTTAGCCCCTAATATTGCAGATACAAACTTTTTCGCATAAATTTGCAAAGACTAAAGCTCTGCGGCGAAATGAAGCCGCTTTAAGGCGAAGGCCAGTTAACCTCTATCTGCAATATTCCGACGGCTTGGCCTGAGGACTAAGACAAAAGACTATCCATGACTAAAAAAGAATTTCTGTCGGGCTGCATCATCACTATTGTCGCACTGACGACAATGGCGTTTGCGGTGTGCGGCTGCTCCGACGACAAAAAGACCTACACCGTGGGCGTGTCGCAGTGTTCCGACGACGAGTGGCGCGACAAGCTGAACAGCGAAATCAGGATGATGGACTATATCAACGACTCCATCAACGTGGTTATCAAGAAATCAAACAACGACAGCAGGACACAGGAGAAACAAATCGACAGTCTGATAAACATGGGCATCGACCTTCTCGTGGTGTCGCCGAACCAGACGGACGAGATTACGCCAGCAGTGGAAAAGGCGTACAACAGGGGCATCCCCGTCATCCTCTACGACAGGACAATAAAATCCGACAAATACACCACCTTTATCGGCAGCAACAACTACAAGATAGGGCGCGACCTTGGCAAGTATGTGGCCGACAAGCTCGGCGGCAAAGGCACAGTGGCTGAAATCCTCGGGCTTGAGGGTTCTTCGCCATCAGAAGAAAGGCACCGCGGCTTCACCGACGCGATAAGGGAATATCCCGGCATAAGGATTGTGGACACAGAATACGGCGAATGGAACCAGGAAAGCGGCAGGAAAGCCATGGAGCGGATTCTGGGCCAGGGGGAGACACCAGACTACGTGTTTGCCCACAACGACCGCATGGCATACGGGGCGTATCTCGCGGCGAAGCGGAGGAAACTTGAAAACATGGTGAAGTTCGTAGGCGTGGACGGACTGCCCGGCGACCTGCGCGGCATTGACCTTGTGCGCCGGGGCATCCTCGACGCGTCGTATCTCAACCCCACGAGCGGCGACGAGGTGATAAAGCTGGCGACGAAGATTCTCAACGGGGAGAAGGTGGAAAAGACAAACAACCTCGCCATATCAATCATAACCAAGGACAACGCCGAGCTGACGATGATGGCGGCGCAGAACGCGAAAAGGCAAAGGGACATTCTGGAGGAGCTGCACAACCAGGTGGACAGATACGAGGTGGACTATGAGACGCAGACAATATTCACCGTACTGCTAAGTATTCTGCTGATAGTGGTGCTGTCGTTCTCCTTATTCATATACAGGAGCTATCTCACGAAAAAGAAATTCACCGAGGAACTGACGAGAAAGAACGGCGAACTGAAAAGGCTCAATGGGGAGGTGCTGGAACTAACGCAGTCGAAACTCACGTTCTTCACCAACGTGAGCCACGAACTGCGCACGCCACTCACGCTGGTAATCGACCCACTGCAACGCGTACTCGCCGACACAGCGTTGGGCGCGCAGACAGCGAAGATGCTGGAGATTGCCGAGAGGAACGCCCTTGTGCTGAAAAAGATTGTAGACGACATCATGGACCTGAGGAAGACGCAGGACAACAAGATGAAGCTCAACCTGTCGCGCTTCGACCTGACGGAAAGGCTCAGGGTGTGGGCAGACGATTTCCGTCCGTCGGCGGAGACAAGGCGCATCACGCTGGAGGTGGACACAGCGAAATGCAGCGACGGAACGGTTGTGGCAGACAGGATCAAGATGTGCCGCATAGTGTTCAACCTGATAAGCAACGCTCTGAAATACACCCCTGCCGGAGGAACAGTGACCATATCACTGAGCGACGCGCCCGGCGGCATGGTGGCAATCACCGTGGACGACACAGGAAGGGGCATATCGGAGAATGACCAGAAGAAAGTGTTTGAGCGGTTCTTCCAGGCGCAGAACTCCAC
>CAVHWJ010000173.1:0-5919 GCA_963639565.1 uncultured Prevotella sp.
TTGTCAGCGTTCTCCATGGTGAACTTGTCCAACTCCTCATTGAACCTGTCGTTGGTTTGTTTCAGAGAGAAGCGCATATCTGCCTTGCGAGAGTTGAAACGCTTGGACAGAGGAATAACATTGCCATTATCATCATAGGTGACAGCATCGAGCAACTTTCTGTTGTTCTTGGTGTTCTTATAGGCAAAGTCTGTATCATTGACATAGTCTTCCTCACGACCATAGCCCCATTCTGCTATATCGTTGCCATCAAACCAAACGTCATCAACAGGAACTTTTTGTTCGATGATGTTGTAATTGTCACCCCAACCATGCAATTTTGCATTGTCAACGGCATAAGCACGACTAGGTGTAATCCAGTCACCATTTCGGAATGAGCCTTCCTTTACATCAGAAGGAACACTTCGATACATGGTTATAGTCTTACTTTTCTTCTGGATAGCATTGCGTACATTGTCTATAGATTCCTTGCGCATAGGGTCAGCAGCACGATAAGATGCCGCATTGGTCAACTCCTCCAAGTTGCCGCCATCAATATCGTCATTGATATAGTCGCCAAGAGTTGACTCACCTTCATACTCGTCATTGTCCCAAGCCTCCTTGCGTTCTTCCTTTGTCAAGAAGTAACCATTCCCCCAAGGCGCAGAACCATTGAAGGCAGAAGTACCCTGATAGCTTGAATCGGTGGAATATCCAGCAGCCACAGCCGCCTCATTCACCATCTTCTGTGCCTTTTCAATATCACCGTCTTCCACCGCTTTCAGATATTCATCATCCTTCAAAGAAAATTTCTCTCCGTTTCCCTTGACGGTCTCCGCAGAATTGCCTACATTTGCAGCAGACAAGACATCCGAAAGGATTGACTTGTAGAGGGCAATACCTCCATGAGGCTTAGACGCTGTGGTTTGAAGGGTATTGCCCTCCTCTATTTTATCAGCGACAAACACCTCATGTACGTATAACCTATTCTTGTTTGTATCTTGCATTACACGGCAGAACACATAGTTTCGTTTCCCATCATAGTTGATAGGATAAGCGAAATAATGATTTTGCACATTATCACGTGTCCTAACGAAATCCCTTAATGTGCCTAAATACACCGCATTCTCAAATCCTTTAGGAAGAGAGGTTATCGCATCCAGCTTCGCTTGGCTATACCTATGAGCAAGAGATTCCTTGATAGAGTAGCCATTTATTTCAACTCTACCTACCTCTGTGTTATAGTATAAGGACTTGCCGATTTCCTCGTTCCACCATTGTTCGGCTGCTTTCCTTGCAGACAAATCTTCCTTTTTCGTTATGATACCACTCTTCACATCAATAGTAGGAGCACTGGCAAGCTTCTCGCCACGCTCCTTCTTCTCTTTGTCAGACATTTGGAAGGGGTCTTTCAGCGAGTATCGAATATCGTTGTTGTCCGCGTCAAACGTGCCAACGTTGTCCGTCGCACTCTTGATTTGGTTAGGATAGAATACAACGGCTTCCTGTCGTAAATCCCCATTGTAATAAACACCATCATAGCCTTCACCCTCAATATCCTCTCTGAACTCTATGGAAGCGTCTCTGTTATCAGCTTCTGCAAGACGATTATTTTCTTCACTTGATGCATAATACGGGTCACGGACATTCACGAACACAGACATCTTGTTCTTGCCATAACCATTGCCTTCATTTTCATCGCCATAGAAATAGAACCCATCACCGAGCCAACCTGCATCAGTATTGGTTCCGTTTAAGTCAGAGTTAAAGCTATTGAATGATGCGTCTGTGTTATGATAGAATACTTTCGGCTCACCGTTCTCATCGACAAATTTAGATGCATTTGTTTGCAGGATAGAAACGAGTTTCTTATCTTTGTACCCGTTGAGAGTAGTAGGACTTGTTCCGGGCGTTGTGCCAAAACTCTCCACTGGTTCTTGATTAAACTCGGGAGTTGTTCCGAAAAGTGAATCAAGAACCTTCGTTTTTTCAACGCCGCTTAACTTATGGTCATAATAGCGGTTGCCGTTAGGTTGTTCAGCCACAACGGCACGGACGGTATAGTCTACATCGCCTATCTTCAATCCGCAGACATAGTAATGGTACTGAGAAACATCCTTGTTTTTCAAAGGGTCTGTGTTTTCTTCGCTACCTATATATATGGCATTTTCGATAATCTGCGGAATAGCCGCTATACTTTGAAGTTGCTCAACATTCTTATAGTCGTGGTTGAGTACCTCCTTTACACCAGTTTTGCCTAATTGGATAACAGCACCAGTATCCTTGTTCTTGTATTGGGCACGCAATGACTTGCCATATTCCAAAGCGTTCTTCTTGTACTCTTTCAAGTCCTCCGACGGAGTGATTTCCTTACCCGTTATTTCCACCGGCTCGCTCTTGCGCAGCTTCTCTATACGTGAAGGCTTCTCCCAGTCGCCAAACCAGTTCTTGAAAGCCTTGGTCCTCACTTGTGCCCATTGGCGCTCATTCAGTTGCGTAGGCTCACCGTTCGGGGCTTTCATATACGTGCCGTTGGCTTTTGCATCGGCAATGATTCTGTCTTCCTCTTGTCTCAGCGAGAATTTTTGCCCCTCTCCATCAAATTGTCCTCCATTTTCATTGTCGGTGTCGGAAGAATTGCCTACATTTGCAGCAGAAAGGTTTGGAGCGACAGCACCTGCTCCATCGGAAGACTGACTAAGGGGTAAAGCGGTAGCAGTGCCTTTCTTTTTTTTCTTAGCTGAATTAACGAAATCGAATGCAGTAAGAACCCAATTCCCATTATTATCAGCAGCGACCACTACTCTGTAATTGTCCTTTTCTATGTCATAGGTGTTTGGAATAGTTCCATTCTTGACATTGCCGTTTCCGATAACATCAATGATAGTATTTATCGCCTCGTCAACAGAAGCGAAGTCCTTCAATGTCTCCACATGTTTTCTTATGATATGAGCAAGACCCTTGCCTTTGTATGGGTTTGGCGCAGAACCATAAGCCAAGTCAATGTCACCTATCTCGTCACGATGGAACACACCTTTGAGATAGCCATTCTCGTTGTTAAGCAAGAAGTCGAAAGCCTCTTTGGGCTTGCCCTTGAACTGGTCGTACACATCGCCAAACTGATTCCTGCCGATAGGCTCAATGTCCTTTAGCGAGAAGCTGTTACTGCCGTCGCCGCTCTCCTGTTCAACGGCATCACCGCTCATGGCACGCTCTATGGTATCCTGCACCCGGTCCATCATCCTGCCGTAGAAGTCGCCGGTAAACCACTGCTTCACCTTCTCCACAGCACGCGCAAGGGCAGACAGCACGGGGCGGTCGGCACGGCGGGCAATGTCCTCAATCATGTTCCCGTCGTTAACCATCATGCCGATAAAGTCAGCCACAACCTCTTCCTCAAAGTCCTCTTCACTGTCGTAGCCCTTGGTCCCCTCATACAGGGCACGCGCTCTCGCCATCCTCTGCGACCATACCGCGCCGCCCATCATGGACCTCGCCATCGCCTTCAGGCGCTCATAGGCAGCGGCGTCGGAGTTCTTTATCTCGTGCGTCATTTCGTGGCCGAAGACAAACTCCACGGCCTTTGCAGGGTTGTTCGACAGATAGACAGTCCCGTTTTCGTATCCCTCTCCGCGGTCCCGTCCCGAATACCATCCGTTGGGCATATCCCCCTCCGCGTCAACGCTTGCAAGGTCAAGGAACTGTATCCTCACGCCAAGCATCTTCGCAACCCTGCCGAAGGCCTTCTTCAGCGATTGCGGCATCATA
Source organism: uncultured Prevotella sp. (assembly GCA_963639565.1). GTDB lineage: Bacteria > Bacteroidota > Bacteroidia > Bacteroidales > Bacteroidaceae > Prevotella. The sequence goes on from CAVHWJ010000173.1 coordinate 3,748, forward strand.
TCCTCGCCGATGCTTTCAGTGTCAATGGCCGTGTCAGCTATGAGCTGCCGCGTGTTCCAGTTCCCGTCAGCGTCACGGTACGTCTTCTTCGGCTGGCGGCTGTTCTTTGCATTTCCCTTGTTCTTGCGCTTGTGCTTCTTGGAGAACTTGTCCGCGGCTTCTTCCGCTTCAACTTCCTTCGGGTCAAGTCCGCTTGCCCAGTCAGCAAGAACCTTGTCCGCCACTTCCTCGGCAGAAGTGAAGTGGATATGCAGCATGTCCGCAACGCCCTTCCAGTATTTCTGCAACGCTTCCTTAACCTTGCCTATGAAGGTCGTGGCCTTTGCGCTTTCGGTGACAGACTTCCCTTCTTCGGCTGCAAGCCGCCTTGCCTCCGCTTCCAGTTTCTTTGCACCCTCACGGCCCGAATAGGTGGTAACCATTTCCTCGTAAAGGTCGTCACCCTCCAGTTCGGGGTACAGTTTCTGCACCTCCTCTTTCAGTCCTTCCACCTCGTCGAAGAGCTTCTTCACGTTCTCCCATTCCTCCGGGTTCACGCGCTTCAAGGTCTCCGTCCACAAGTGCGTGTACTCGTGTATCGGAGTTTCCGGCTTCATCTTCTTCAGGTCAAGGTATATCTTGCCGTCTAATGCGAATCCGTAGACTTCTCCGTTCTTGCCGCGGAATTGCTTAATCTTCCCGCTTTGTTCTTTGCCAACACTCTGTCGTAAATTTCTTCCAGCAGTTCCGTTGTTTCCAACTCTGGCTTCCCCTTTCGGTTCATTAGGTTGCTCACCCATTGCAGAATGTCTCGTATTTCCTCCTTCGAGAAAATAGTCATGCAAATTGCGGTTTGCTCCTGTGTCAACCCCTGCTTCTTGCACATAATTATAAATAACTTCTGCGCTGCCGTCAATTCCATAAAACTCTTTTATCTTTTGCTCATACTCATGATAATTATCTTTGTTAGCAGAGATAGCATCGTCAAGGACGATATTGCGGTCGTGGTCAACTCTGTAGAAATACCAAACACCATTATGTGCGGAGAAATACTTTATAGTGCTATCCTCAGGTACTTTATCAAGTAGTTTTGCGATATGGTCGCCGTGATAGTTCAATATCTGATCTGTTAATACTGTAGGATTCATTTGCAGATCCTTTGGTATTCTATTCATACCGATGATAGTACTACCTGCGGAAACACGGTGCTCTTTTATAGTGTTGTCAATCTGCAAGCCTCTCTCCAAGGCTTCGAGAATCTGCTCAGACTTTTTTACTCCTTTTTCGGGTGCACCAATTTGAATCCTGCCTCCTCAAAGGCTATTCTTTGCTTAGGCGTCAAAACATTTTCGGGTATTTCTACCTTTGCCTCGCCCACAAACTCCTTTGCCTTTTGAGCAACCTCTGCATCGTCAAGCACTCTCACAGGTTTGCACCAACGAGAGAGAATTACTTTCCTTGCCCTGCCTGTCTGTTTGAAAACCTCTCCGCTTACGCTGCCGCTTTTCCAGTCAACTTCACCAACGGAATCCTTGGCTCTCTCTGCCTTGTAACCGCTGTTCAACTCGCTTACGGGGACTTCGCATTCCACGATGACAATGTTCGGACGAATCCAAGCCGATTTGAATTGGTCGTTCAGTGGAGAACGGGACAAATGCCAATACGGATTGTAGGCTGCGTTAATATCTGTAGCTTTCTTGCCTGTGGCATCCTTGCCGCCCTTGTCAAGCTTGAATTTCCATTTCAGTTCGCCTGTTTTCGGGTCAACCTTCTGCTTGCCCGTCTTCGGGTCAATGTCAGGAATAGCCAAACCGGGGTTCTCGTCAGCACGAATCCAAACGCCCAGCTCGTTAGCCTCTACCAACTTGCCACCCACGGATGCTGCCATAGGAGGATAAAGCTTTCCGTCTATTACCTGCATAGCACGGTAAACCTTGATGGTTTCGCCAGTGTTGAGTTGGTCAAGAACTTCTTCGTCAGTCTCCTTGTGATATTTGATGTTGGAATCCGTCGCCTCGGCATCCTCCAAAGCACCCTGTCCTGCATTCTCGTCCGTCACCACCTCAGCCCCGGTCTGCCTGGTAATCTCCGTGGCAATGGTCTTCAGCGCCTCGTCAACCTGTCGTTGGGTTTCGGCAGGTTTCGTGTCGTAGGCATTGAACACCTCCTTTATAGCTTCTTCCTTGCTTATCG
>CAVHWJ010000174.1:0-5917 GCA_963639565.1 uncultured Prevotella sp.
TGTTCAAGCGCAACTCTCCCGGTGCTTCCTTGTATCCTTCACTTTACAAGGATGCTTTCGCCAAGTTTATGACGGAAGCTAAGACCAAGGACTGCGAATGGCCATTGCTGGCATACTACTCCGATTCTTATCCACATGTATATGCCAAGGTGATGGCCCAAACCTTGGATACCATCAACAAGAATGTCATGCCACGCAACTTTGGCTATTACCAATGGGACTCAGAGTCGGCTTGCACCTCATTGTGGGAAACAAGATTGTGTGGAAGACTGGCAAAGATGCAACCACTCTATACACCGGCTGCAAGATTGGCATCGGCAATACAGGGAAAAGAAGAGGACTCAAACTCCGAAGATCTCAAAAAAGACAAGGAGTACTCAAGGCTAAAAGAGGAGTTGGAAAGGGTAAACAATATTTTTGAGCCATTACAAAACGAGGTCTGTTATATTGAGCAAAAACTCTCTTTGTTCATTTCATATTTACCTAAAATACAAGCAGAGGGCTATGAGATTGATTATTTCTTTGCCTCACAGTCCGACGAAGGTTACAAGTTGTCTATCAACTTCAAGAATGGGAAGAGTAGTCTTCTCCAAGACCTTCCGGCTGGCTACAGACGTTTGTTTTCAATTGTCATCGACATGGCATATCGCTCCTACATACTCAACCAAGGCAAGGAAGCCAAAGGCATTGCCATCATCGACGAGATAGACCTTCACCTTCATCCTGCATTGGAACAAGTTGTTCTCCAAGCGTTCATGGGAACATTCCCTCAGGTGCAGTTCATCGTTTCCACTCACTCGGCGGCAGTTATGTCAAACCTCGATACTTCCACGGAGAAGGTGGACGGAAAGGAAACGAGAAACAGTCAAATCCTCGTCATGGGCATGGACGAGGAGAAGCCACAAGTGTTGCCCAATTTGCTGGGAGTGGACTACAATGCTGTATTGCGAGATTTTATGGAGACCCCTTCACGCAACGAAGACCTACGCCATTTGGAAGATCTCTATTTCTCGTACTTATCTATGGAGCTGAAGAAGGAGAGCCAAGCCATTTACGGCAAAATCGTGTCTTTGGTAGGAAAAGATGCGAAAGTCTTGGACGAAATAAATGCAAAAGCTGCCGAATATGGAGTACATTGACAAAAGTCATTTTTTAGGCCGCGAGCGAGAGATAGACAGAACTTTTCTCGAAGATTGTTTTGACAGAGATACCTTGTCGTTCTATCCGGAAATAGACACAGACCAATCGTATGCTAATTTTTCCAACCGCACTTACAGAAAAGGTATCGACGGTTGGGAACATCTGCTGTTGCAAGAACAAAATGACAGATGTTGCTACTGCATGAAAAAACTCCATGCTGGTGCCTTGAATATTGAGCACGTGATACCAAGAAACATTCAGGTAACAGACCAAGAGGAAGAACTCCGCAAATACACGAACGCTTCCCAACTCCTGGAACAAAATGTAGAACTATCTTCAGAATTTGCAAAAAGACATTTCGCCAACAAAGAAGCTCTTTCCGAAGTCACCAAGTTTCCGCATAGAATAGCCTTGACAAATCTTCTGGCTTCTTGCAATGGTAAGTTCGGAAGGCCACAAGAGGGTTGTTGTTGCAACAATGCAAGGAGCAACGACTATCTATTTCCTCTAATGCTTATGCCTGAGGTCAATCAACGTATCAAGTACGACAAACATTCTGGACTCATCATGTTGTATCCAGAAGAAAAGTCGTGGGAGAAGATGTTGCAAACGCTCAACGACGAAACATACAAGGAGATTCGGGTACTATGGTATAAGGCATGGCTGCACAAAGATGAATTTCAACTTGAGTCTTTGGTCCACTATGATGCAAAAGAGCGAATACTCTTCCTTAATCTGATTTTTGATGTCGATAACTTTACCAAAATATCAGAAGAGTATCAAAAGTATGCAGACTTTTTGACGGGAGACAGCGTTTATTGGAAGCTTTTCTTAGATTTCGATTGGTTTTATGACTATAATTGGGATTAATTCGAGACGTAAGGCACAGAGGGAAAGTAAAACATTCGAAAAGAAACAATCATCCAATGACAAACGAAGAATTAAAGCGGGGCGCGAAGGACAGGATTTACAGGCAAGCGCATGATTGCAGCATCCGCAACAAGGAGCAGCTGGAGCGGTCGGAAAAGTGCGGTTGCTTCTCTTGCGGTGAAATCTTCCCGCCCTGCGAAATCACCGATTACGTCTCCGGCGAAGAGCCTACCGCCCTTTGCCCTTACTGCGGCATCGACTCAGTGATAGGCGACGCCTCCGGCTTCCCCATTACCCCCAAGTTCTTGAGGGGCATGAGGAAGAGGTGGTTCTGACTTTTATCCTCCGGGGCAAATCTTTTTTATCCCCAAAACCGCTCTCGTTCGCATAAAAGCGTTATCTTTGCAAAGTAAATATTTTGCTTATGAAATTGGGTGACAGGGTATTTGTCACCCACAGAAACAAATGTGTATTTATGGAACAGGAAAACAAACTCTTTCAGGAAGTGAACGGTAGCTACACCATGCTTGAGGCTATCAACGAGGCAAAGCGGTGCCTTAACTGCAAGGTGCCGCAGTGCAAGAAGGGATGCCCCATCAGCCACGACATACCAAACTGGATTCACGAGCTGTCGATGGGCAACCTCGGCAACGCCATGAATATCATTAACGGCAAGAGCAACCTCCCGGCGGTGTGCGGCCGCGTGTGTCCCCACGAGAAACAGTGCGAGGGACACTGCGTGTTGAACAAAAAGGGGCAGGGCATCCGCGTGGGCAAGCTGGAGCGGTTCATAGCCGACTTCGACGGTGACATGGGACTTATCCGCGAAAAGCTCCTGCCAAAGACACGCGGCAAGGTGGCGGTGATTGGTTCGGGACCCGCCGGACTCACCATTGCCGGCGACCTGGCGCGCAAGGGCTTCAGCGTGGAGATATTCGAGATGGAACCGGAGCCGGGCGGAGTGCTCATGTTCGGCATCCCCGAATACCGTCTGCCAAAGGACATCGTGCGCCGCGAGATAAAGAAGACGGAGGAACTCGGCGTGGTGTTCCACTGCAACGTGACGGTGGGGGAGAACGGCCTCAACGTGGACAAGCTCTTCGGCATGGGCTTCGACGCGATTTTCATGGGAACGGGAACGGGCAAGCCAAAGACCCTCAACATCCCCGGCAACAACCTCAAGGGCGTGCGTCAGGCGATATGGTTCCTGCGCCGCGTGAGCCTCTACAACGAGGGCAACCTAAGCCGCGACGAGGTGGTGGTGAACGAGGGACACCGCGTGTATGTGATAGGTTGCGGAAACACCGCTATGGACGCCGCCCGTACGGCGGTGCGCATGGGGGCGAGCAACGTGGAGGTGGTTTACCACCGCACTATAAACGAGATGAGCGCGCTGCGTTCAGAATACGACGACGCTGTGGCTGAGGGCGTGAAGTTCCGTTGGGAGTCGAGCATCGTGGAGATACACGACGAGAACGGCAAACTCAACGCCGTGACGATAGAGACGAAGGACGGCGAACGAGTGACGGAGAAAGCCGACTTCGTGATAATGGCTGTCGGTTCGCAGCCGGCAAGCCGCATCGTGAGCACCACCACGGGCATCGAGGTGGACGACCGCGGATATGTGCTCACGCGCGAAACGCCTTACGGCATGACCACGCGCAAGGGCGTTTTCGCCGGCGGCGACGTGGTGAACCGTCCGAGTACCGTGGTTCTCGCCATGCGCGACGCGAAGCAAGTGGCGGAGGGCATCGCCCAATACGTGGATGCCGTGAAGCTCATCGAGTCGATTAACCTCGACGGGGAGTTCAAGAAGAAAGACTAAGCGACAATATACGCCAGTCTGAAAGGTAAGGTCAAAAAATAATGAGCAGGAGAAAACCGGAAAGGTTTTTCTCCTGCTCAGTCGTTTATGTTGCCGGCAGTTTATAACTGTTGCAAGTCGAAATAGAGTAGTCTCGTCGGTGCTGCTTCGTCTTCCTTGGATAGGGGGAGAAATCCTTGGTTGTAGTAAAACGGAAGGGCACTTGCGTAAGCATCAACCGTAACGAAACGGCATCCTGCCTTGTTGTCACGTTGGTAAGATGTGATAATCATATTGACAATCAAAGTCCCGATGCCTAATCCACGATGGTCTATGCTTGTCGCCAAACGGCAAATCTTTATGGCAGGATAACTCTTGAACATCTTTCCTTGTGCAAAGAACCGCTTGCGGAATCGGTTGTAAGCGGAATTGCTCGGGAAGTCTGTAAGTGAAATCCTGTCGTGTGCAAGGCTGAAATATCCGATAATCTTATCAGTTTCGCAGTCCTCAATCACATAACTTGTCGCAAGACGGGCTTTATAATAGAGCGAAGCGTCATTCAGGATGAAGTCGTTTAAGTCTTCATCCCCACAATCGAATGACTTGATGGTATCTTCCAAGTCAAGCCTTCGGTATCTGATGTTGCCAAGTTCCAAGGCCATGCTCAAAACCTACAGTTTGTACCGCGGTTGCGCATGAACTCATAGTCTGCAAAAATCTTTGCCCTTCTTTCTTCGGGAAGCCGGGTTACATTTTGCATCCTCAGTTCGAACTTGCGTGCTTCCTCTCCATAGAGGATTGGAGTTTCTTTAACCGGTCTTGCCATATCGAGTTCTTTTGTTAAGTTATTCTTTTTCCTTTTCCTTTAGTTTCTGCATAATCTGTGCCTCAAGTTCCTCGCAGAGTTCGGGGTTGTCCTTGAGGAGAGCCTTGCTTGCGTCCCTTCCCTGCGCCAGACGGCTGCCGTTGTAGGAGAACCATGAGCCGCTCTTCTGGATGATGCCGTATTCCACGCCGAGGTCGAGGATTTCGCCCACCTTGGAGATGCCCTCGCCGAACATAATCTCGAACTCCGTCTTGCGGAACGGAGGCGCCACCTTGTTCTTCACCACCTTCACGCGGGTCATGTTGCCCACCACCTGGTCGCCGTCCTTTATCGCCGTTACGCGGCGGATGTCGAGGCGCACGCTGGCGTAGAACTTCAGGGCGTTGCCGCCCGTGGTCGTCTCCGGGTTGCCGAACATCACGCCGATCTTCTCGCGCAGCTGGTTGATGAAGATGCACGTGGTGTTCGTCTTGCTGATGGTTGAGGTGAGCTTGCGCAGGGCCTGGCTCATCAGCCTTGCCTGCAGACCCACCACGTTGTCGCCCATGTCGCCCTCAATCTCCTTCTTGGGCGTAAGGGCGGCCACGGAGTCCACCACGAGGATGTCGATAGCCGAAGAACGGATGAGCTGGTCGGCGATTTCAAGAGCCTGTTCGCCGTTGTCGGGCTGCGAGATCCACAGGTTGTCGATGTCCACGCCGAGCTTTGCCGCATAGAAACGGTCGAAGGCGTGCTCCGCGTCGATGAAGGCGGCGATGCCGCCGGCCTTCTGACATTCGGCTATGGCATGGATGGCGAGGGTGGTCTTGCCGCTGCTCTCCGGACCGTAAATCTCAATGATCCTGCCCTTGGGGTAGCCGCCCACGCCGAGCGCGGCGTTGAGTCCTATGCTTCCCGTGGGGATGACCTCCACGTTCTCCACTTTCTCGTCGCCGAGCTTCATTATAGAACCCTTGCCGAAGTCCTTCTCTATCTTTGCCATGGCAGCCTGAAGGGCTTTCAGCTTGCCCTCCTGCGCCGCCGCCATGTTGTCGTCTGTCTTTGCCATATTAAATTGACCTTATTTATATATGAATGTATTTACCATTGGCAAAATTAAGGAAAATCATCCGTTCCTGCAAATGTTTGCCCTCTCTATTGGCGCGGCGTCGCGCCGCTCCTGCCCCGCTATTTCATCTCCACCGCGTTGCCCACGCATCCGTTGGGCATCTGTATATGCACCAGGTTGCACACCGTGGGCGCGATGTCGGTGATGCTGGTGGGGCGGTTCGTCTTGC
>CAVHWJ010000175.1:0-5851 GCA_963639565.1 uncultured Prevotella sp.
ACGGCAGGGGAGAAGGGGAGGACACTCCCAACAAGCGGTTGGAGGGAGTCGTGAAACGAGCCTGTGAACAGACGGGCGAGAAAGTCGTGGTCATAATAGATGAGTATGACGCTCCGTTGCTCGACGTAGTACACGAGGAGGAAAACCTTAACGGACTGCGCCTCATAATGCGGAATTTCTACAGTCCGCTGAAGAAACTCGACCCCTACCTTGAATTTACGTTTTTAACTGGCATCACCAAGTTCTCGCAGCTCAGTATTTTCAGCGAACTGAACAACATCAAGAATATAAGCATGGACGAGCCGTATGCCGGTATCTGCGGCATTACCAAGGATGAACTCCTTACGCAGATGAGCGGCGACATTGACGCGTTGGCGCGAAAATTGGGTGTAGATAGGGATGAGGCTATAATGGAACTTAAAGACCACTACGACGGCTACCATTTCTGCTGGCCGTCGCCCGACGTGTTCAACCCTTATAGCCTGATTAACTGCTTCGCCGATGGGAAACTGAACTCTTACTGGTTCGAATCAGGCACGCCTACCTATCTTGTCAATATGATGCGGAAATTTGACTGTCTACCCACCGATCTTGGCAAGGATAAATGGGTAGATCAAAAGGACTTCGACGCAGCCACGGAATCTCTGACCACTATCATCCCCCTGTTCTATCAAAGTGGTTACATAACCATAAAGGACTATGAACCGATGAGCAAGCTCTACAAGTTGGCGTTGCCCAACCGTGAGGTAGCCGTGGGACTGTACGGTTCATTGTTGCCCCACTATCTGGATCGCGGTTCTACCGACGGCAACACGACGATAGCGAGAATGTCGGTGCTGATACGACAGAATGACATCGACGATGCCATGCAGCTGCTCGCCGATTTCCTTGAGACCGTGCCTTACTGCGACAACACCCGTTACGAGGGTCACTGGCAGCAGACGCTATATATCATCTTCGCCCTGCTCACTAATTATGACATCACCGTGGAACAGCATACGGCAAAGGGGCGGATTGACATTTCGCTTGAGACGAAGGCCGCCGTTTATGTCATGGAACTGAAATTCAACAAGAGTGCCGACGAAGCTCTTGCTCAAATCGAGGCAAAGCGTTACGGAGACGCCTTCAAAATGAAAGACAAGGAAATTGTGAAAGTGGGTCTGAATTTCGGCGTGAAGGACGAAGTGAACTGTCTGGAATGGAAGGTGGTGCATTAGCCCAGCCGGTCTCTACCTTTTTAATATGTACTCATTTCGACTTTAGTGACGGTGAAGAAATCGTGACTTTCGCCGTCACTAAATTATTGATTTGATTTCTTTTTGACGAAAAACCAAAATAATACACGTCAGGTTTTCAGCCTTTCACTTTTTTTTTTACCTTTGCAGCGTCCTGCCCGGCGGTTTGTGCAACAGCAGAAGCACGAAGGGCGGGATGACATATATGGGAAAGCGTTTACTTGACGCTTTGTTCTTGACGTATCGAAACTTCGCAACTTTCAGTCACTGTCAAGGACGAGGCAACGGTAGATGCCTTGTGGATGTGTATAAGCATCGACGCCGGGGTCATGCCTCGCCGAAAGGTGGGCGTGCCCGGTTTCGGTATACATATCTGCGTGGGCTTCTGCGTTGCTCGTTCAACAGTGATGGGCATTGCGAAGGCCTCGATACGTGGGACGGGTGACGGTACAGCGACCCACGCTTTTTTCGTATATGGCCATAACGATACAAACTTTTAATGACATTCTTGTGAGGGGTGCTGCAAGAGAGACAGTTTTTCTTGTGGCATCATGGCTTTGAGCACCTTTATCCGTAAGATTTACGCCAAGTTCCGTAACCTGATACTCTACGGCATCATCGGATGCTGTTCCTCGGGGCTTGACTTTCTGCTATACACCCTGTTCGTTTCAGTGTTCGGGTGGCACTACATCGTTTCCAACTCCCTCTCCGTCGTGGCCGGTATAACCACCAGCTTCACGCTTAACCGAAACTATAATTTCAAGGTCAAGGACAAGACCAAACAACGCTTCTCAATCTTCCTCACCGTGGGCCTGTGCGGCATGGTGTTGAGCAACCTGATACTATGGTGCTGCATCGACAAGTTGGAGATGAGCAAGATAGTGTCGAAGTTGCTGTCGATAGTCCTTGTGGTGCTTTTCCAGTTTTTGATTAACAAATACATAACATTCAAACCAACTGACAAATAAGGAATCATTATGAGTAAAATCTACTTTGTTCTCCCGGCCTATAACGAGGAGACAAACATCGAGCAAACCATCCGCCAGTGGTATCCCGTGGTGGAGCGGTGTGGCAAAGACTGCCGGCTCGTTATCGCCAACGACGGCAGCAAGGACAAGACCTACGAGAAAATGGTGGCCTTGCAGCAGGAGTTCCCGCAGTTCGTTCCGCTCGACAAACCCAACCAGGGACACGGCCCTACCGTTATCTACCTTTACCGCTATGCCATAGAGCAGGGCGCGGACTTTATCTTCCAGACCGACTCCGACGGTCAGACCAATCCGCAGGAGTTTGAGGCGTTTCTCGAGGCAAGCCGCGAATATGACTGCGTTATGGGAAGCCGCCCGGTGCGCGGCGACGGCAAAGACCGCAAAATGGTGGAAAACGTGTTGCGCACGTATGTGTGGATGTTCTTCCACGTATGGGTGCCGGATGCCAACGCCCCTTTCCGACTGATGAAAGCGTCGGTAGTGGCTAAATACCTGAAGATGATGCCATCCGATTTCAATCTGCCCAATGCCGTGCTCGCCGCTTGTTTCAGCAAGTTCGGCGAGAAAGTGAAGTATATCGACATCACCTTCAAGCCGCGCCAGGGCGGCGTCAATTCGATCAATCCCAAAAAGATATTCAAAATTGGTTGGAAGGCAATCAGCGACTTTTGGAAAATTAGTAGGAACATAAACAAACTCAATAGGAAATAACCCATGCAAAATACATTGTTGCCAAATAATACATCTAAATTGCAGCGTAGAGATGCCATTGTCATTATAGCTATCGCTTTTGTGGTGGTGTCGTTGTTTTCGACCTGTTCGTTCTTGTACCCTTTTAACCCTTGGGTAGACACTAACTGTATCTTCACCGTGGGCAAGTCCATATTTTGCGGCAAAGTTCCGTACAGGGATTTGATGGACCACAAGGGATTCCTGCTCCATTTCATCTACGGTATAGGTTCGCTGATTTCATTCCGCTCATTCTTCGGCTTGTACATACTGGAACTTGTCGCTGGGTCAGCGTTCCTGTTGGCTTGCTATAAGACTTTGCTGCTTTTCACAGACAGGAAGGTTCTATGGCTGATGCCTTTTCTTGCTTTGGTGGCTTACGGCTCACGTTGTTTTACATGGGGAACAAGTGCAGAAGAATTCTGTCTCCCGGCACTGGCGTTCAGCCTTTATATCGGACTGCGGTCGGTATTGAAAGGAAAAGAACTTACGATGAGAGAGGCCTTTCTGTTGGGGATCCTTGCCTCATACGTCTTTTGGATAAAGTACACCATGTGCGGAATGTTAGCCGGTTTGTGGATAGGTCTTGGTGTGTTCTACATCCGAAACAATTCATATAGGCAGTTGTTTAAGACGTTTGGATTCTTCTGCTTGGGACTGCTCCCAATCACATCAGCCGTAATCTTGTATTATGCGTATAATCATGCTCTTTCAGATTTGTGGAAAGTGTATTTCTACTACAACCTGTTCAATTATACCGCTGTTCCAACCGGGCGGTTTGGATTGGTCGAGAAACTTGCCCATAACCAATGGTTGGGTTTCAAATTGCTTTTTGCGGACAGATTGGTTTTCCCAATGCTAATAGTGTCACTGGTAGAGCTGATACTTAGGAAGGACAAAAAAGTATTATACTTCTGTTTGATATGTTTCATTTGCGGACTTACAATCTTTTTGGGCTTTTCCTGGTCGCATTACCCATTGCCCCTTGTTGTATGGTTGCCGTTTTCTCTCCTCTTGATATTGCGTATATTTAAACGGACAACCCCGTTATGTAAGCGCATTTTATATCCGGTTGCTTTGCTGCTGACCCTTGTGTCTTGTTGTTGGATGGGTAGATATAAGATTCCCATGATATACAATAGGGACAATGAAATATTGGAAATTGGAAAACTTATTATGGAGGGTAAAGAACAAAGTCCCTCGATGATAGAATATGGAATCTTGGATGCTGGCGTATATACCGTATGTGGCTATGTTCCGGAATGCAAGCATTTTTGCCTTCTTGGTTTGTCTATACACAAAGAAGAGTATGCCGCACAGGAAAACTATATTACAACCTGTCATCCAACCTTTATTATTTCGGACAAGCCTCTTACTTTCAAAGGATATAATCTTTATGTCGATGGAATAAAAGGGTGTATGTCGCCGAAATATTATGTATACCGTTACACAATCCCCAAAGCCCAATGAAGCCATACGACTATCTCATCATAGGCTCAGGGTTCTCCGGAGCCACCTTTGCCCATTTCGCCCGTAAGAGCGGGAAACGCTGTCTGGTAATTGACAAGCGTCCGCAGTTAGGCGGAAATGTGTATTGCGAGAATATAGAGGGCATCAACGTGCATAAATACGGAGCGCATATCTTCCACACCTCCAATAAGGGCGTGTGGGATTTCGTGAACTCCTTGGTGCCGTTCAACCGCTACACCAATGCCCCCGTGGCGAATTACCACGGGAAACTCTACAATCTTCCGTTCAACATGAACACCTTTTATCAGATGTGGGGCGTGACGAGACCCGACGAGGCTATGGCGAAGATTGAAGAGCAGCGGGCAGACTACCGCGAGAAACTGAGGAAGAAGAACGAAGAACTGGGCCTGTCCGACGAACCGCACAACCTTGAGGAACAGGCGTTGCTTCTTGTTGGCAAGGACATCTTCGAGACGCTCATCAAGGAGTACACCGAGAAGCAGTGGGGCAGGAAATGCTCCGAACTGCCGGCTTTCATCATCAAGCGGTTGCCCGTGAGGCTGGTGTTTGAGAACAATTATTTCAACGACTGTTTCCAAGGCATCCCTATCGGCGGCTACAACAAACTTATAAACGCGCTGTTGAAGGGCGTGGAGACAAAGACCGGCGTGGATTTCTTCAACAGCGAATACCATGACTGGACACGCTATGCCGACAAACTGGTTTATACCGGACAGCTTGACCAATATTTCGGTTACAAGTTCGGTAAACTGGATTGGCGGACGGTGGATTTCAAGACAAGAGTGGAGGACACGCCCAACTGGCAGGGCAACGCCGTGGTGAACTACACTTCGCACGACGTGCCATACACAAGGATAATCGAGCACAAACATTTCGAGATGTTCGGACAACAGGTTTACGACACCCCCAAGACCGTAATCAGCGAAGAGTATTCAATGGAATACAAGGACGGCATGGAACCATACTACCCCGTGAACGACACCGCCAACGACCGCCTCGCCAACGAATACCGCAAGGCGGCAGCGGAAGAGAAAGACGTGACATTCATCGGCCGTCTCGCAGAATACCGGTATTACGACATGGCACCGACAATAGAAAAGGTGATGAAAATGTTCGGGCAGTTGTAATACTTCCCTTCTTTATACGTTAAAGCACTGTTTGCCAGAAAGCGAACGGTGCTTTTTCTATCCTTATACCACCGCTTTGCCAGTCGCCCTTCGTCCGATGGACGCTCGTCTTTCGTCACGGCTCTTTCATTTAAAAGGTCTCACCACTTAATCAAACATACAGGACAATCTATGTTCATAAGTTCTGAACATAAGTTCAAAAGCTTTGAACATAAGTTCAAAAGTTTTGAATATAAGTTCAAAAGCTTTGAACTTAACTTTTCCGATAGCTTTGGCGAGT
>CAVHWJ010000176.1:0-5843 GCA_963639565.1 uncultured Prevotella sp.
CATGCCCACAAGACATTGAAGCAGTTTGTCATCGCCGTGGGCGGCAGTTTCCGCATAACGCTCGACGACGGCAGCGACAAGAGGGAGTTCCTGCTCGACAGTCCGGACAAGGGACTGCTCATCGACACCGCCACGTGGGCGGAACTCACCGACTTCTCCGAAGGCGCGGTGTGCCTTGTGCTCGCCTCCGACGTGTTCAAGGAAGACGACTACCTCGGCACGCCCGAAGAGTTCCACGACTATCTCTCGCAAATATCAAAACACTGAAAGATATGACGATAAGTGAGATTACCGCTTCCGAATACGGCGGACTGTTCAGCAGTCAGCACGTTTACAACCGAACGCCTTTTGCCCTTCTCAACGAGGCGAAGGCACCGGGCGGCGTGCGCTTCCTGTCGTTAGGCGACGGCAAGCAGCGTTTCGGCATCACGCTCGGCGAACGCGACGGCAGACTCCTGTCGCCCTTCTCCGCCCCCTTCGGCGGTTTCGACATGAAAGGCGTGCAGACGTTGCAGAACATGACAGAGGCGGTAAGGCTCGCGGCGGACTACGCCCACGGACAGGGCAAAAAACTCGTTGTCACCCTTCCCCCCTTGATTTACGGCGAGACGCAAATCTCCAAATGGATCAACGCCTTTATTGGGGCAGGATTCACGCCAACGGTGGACCTGAACTATTATTTCCCCCTCTCGCATTTCCGCGACTATACCGATTATATAAACCGCAGCGCGCGCAAGAACCTTCACAAGGCGGAGAAGGAGGATTTTTCTTTTGTCAAAGTAGACACCTCCGACAAAGCCGCCGTGCGCCGCGCCTACGAGGTGATACGCATAAACCGTGAGGAGCACGGCTACCCCCTAAGGATGAGTTTTGAACAGGTGTGGGAGACGGTGACGAATGTCGTTGAGGCTGACTTCTTCATCCTCAGTCACGGAGCGGATGATGTCGCCGCGGCACAGGTGTACCGCGTGGTAGACGGCATAGCCCAAGTGATATACTGGGGCGACAAAAGACAGTTTTCGGCGTTGCGCCCCATGAATATGCTCGCTTATCACGTGTTCCGCCATTACCATGAAGCAGGGTACAGGATATTGGACATCGGTCCTTCGACGGAAGACGGCGTGCCAAGTTTCGGACTCTGCGAGTTCAAGGAAAACATCGGTTGCGAGGCTACCCTAAAATACAGGTTTGAGAAATGATAAAATATTCGGAACTTAAAAAGGTGACGGCTCTCCACGAAGAGGAGATACTCCGTGCCGTGGAGCGCGCGGTGAGGAGCGGTTGGTATCTGCAAGGCGAGGCAACGCAACGCTTTGAGGAAAACTACGCCCGGTACATCGGCACGGAGCATTGCGTGGGCTGCGGCAACGGACTCGACGCGCTCACCCTCATCCTCCGCGCCTATATCGAAATGGGCGTGATGAAGCCGGGCGACGAGGTGATTGTCCCGGCAAACACCTATATTGCGTCAATCCTCGCCATAACGGAGAACGGACTGAGGGCGGTGCTTGTAGAACCCTCCGCCCTCACGTGCCAGATTGACGATGCGTTGATCGAACGCGCCATAACCCCTCGCACACGTGCCATAATGATAGTGCATCTTTACGGCAAGTGCGCCTATACCTCTCGCATCGGCGAAATCTGCCGCAAACATAACCTCAACCTCATAGAAGACAACGCCCAGGCGCACGGTTGCATATACCGTGGCGACGACCCGAAGCAGGGCAAGCGCACCGGCAGTCTTGGCGATGCCGCAGGACACAGTTTTTATCCCGGCAAGAACCTCGGCGCGCTCGGCGACGCAGGGGCGGTGACTACCGACGACCAGGAACTCGCCTCCGTGGTGAGGGCTTTGGGCAACTACGGTTCTTCACGCAAATACGTTTTCGACTGGCAGGGCAGGAACTCGCGCATCGACGAACTTCAGGCCGCCGTACTCGATGTGAAATTAAAATATCTCGATGCCGACAACGCCCGTAGGCGACAGGTGGCGGAACGCCTCATTGCCGGCATCAGTAACCCGGCGGTGACGATACCCGAGGGGATGAAGGCGGCGGACAACGTGTTCCACATCTTCCCCCTGCTAACCCCCTCGCGTGATGCCCTGCAAAGTCATCTTGCCGACAGCGGCATCCAGACCCTCGTTCATTACCCCATTCCGCCGCACCGGCAGGAATGTTACCAAAAAGCCGTGGCGGACGGCACGCTCGTTCTGCCCGACGGCGGACTGCCCGTGACGGAAATGATACACCGGCAGGAACTCAGCATACCGTGCAACCAGACCATGACGGACGCAGAGACCGACGAGGTGATAAGGGCGATAAACAGTTTCAGAGAATAAACCGCGGTTCTCAGCACAACCGCATTAAATATATTTCAGCTTATGAAAACATCAACAGAAATTCTTTCCATTGTCAGCAAATACATCGACAATCTGCCGTACGACCGCAAACCGCAGTCGCTTTACGCCCCGATAAAATACGTACTCTCCGCCGGCGGCAAGCGCATCCGTCCGTCGTTCGTGCTCATGGCATACAACATCTTCAAGGACGACGTGGAGACGGCACTTCCTGCCGCCGCCGCCCTTGAGACGTACCATAACTACACGCTGCTCCACGACGACCTCATGGACAACGCCGACGTGCGCCGCGGCAGACCGACAGTCCACAAGAAATGGGACGCCAACACGGCAATCCTCTCAGGCGACACGATGCTCTCACTGGCTTATCTGCATCTTGCCAAGGTGGATCCACGCTACCTGAAGCCGGCTCTCGACCTCTTCACCGAGACGGCTCTCGAAGTGAGCGAGGGCCAGCAGTACGACATGGAGTTTGAGACCCGGCATGACGTTACCGAGGCGGAATACATCGAAATGATACGCCTGAAGACCAGCGTCCTCCTCGCCAGTGCGCTGAAAATGGGTGCGTTGGTGGCAGGGGCTTCCGCCGAGGATGCCGACCAGCTCTACCGCTTCGGCGAGAAGGTGGGACTGGCGTTCCAGTTGCAGGACGACTATCTCGACGTTTACGGCGACCCGAAGGTTTTCGGCAAGGCCACGGGCGGCGACATCGTGTCGAACAAGAAAACCTATATGCTCATCAACGCCTGGAACCGTGCCGACGAAGCCACGCGCGACGAACTGCGCCGTTGGATTGAGGCCAAGGATTTCGTGCGCGAGGAAAAGGTGAAAGCCGTGACCGCCATTTACGACAAGTTGGGCATCGGCCGTCTCGCCGAGGTGAAGATTTCCGAATATTTCGGGGACAGCCGTAAGTTCCTGCGCAACGTCAGCGCAGCCGACGACCGCAAGGCCGTTCTCCTCGACTACACCACCGCAATGATGCACCGCAGAAAATAAAACAGAAAAGAATGCCCTACCGAAGACTCCCCAAAACCGACAGGTCGCGTCTTGCGGCACTGAAGACGCTGCTCGACAACAACGACATCTACACCGCCCGCGACCGCTTCATCGACTGGAAAGACATCAACGAGGCGCGCACGCTCCACGACCGTCTGCTTACGCTCGTGAAACAGTACGACGTGGACCGCAAGGCGCAGACCCGCGGCCGCTCGCGCGTTGAACCCCTGCAGCGCAATGCCACGCTATACCTGAGCCATTTCATGCAAGTGCTCAAGATGTGCGTGGAGCGAGGCGAGATAAAGCGCGCCGCCATGCAGCTCTACGGTCTGCCCGAAGACCTCAGCGTATTGCCTCAGGTGCAGCAGATAAGTCAGCTGATAGAATGGGGCGGCAAGATAGTGTCTGGCGAGAAAACGCGCATAAAGCAGGGCGGACGGCCAATCTACAACCCCACGGTGGGTATGGTGGGAACGCACCTCGACATATTCACCGAGGCGTACGACAAGCACCGTCAGTTGCAAGAGCGCACCCACGAGATGGAAAGGCAGTTGAAAGAAATACGGCCGTCGGTGGACGGGTGTATCGAACGGATATGGAACCAGGTGGAGCAGCACTTCATGGGCGACAGGGTGATAGACCGCGTGGAGGAGTGCGAGAAATTCGGAGTGAAATATTATTACCGCAGAAAAGAGAAAAAGGAGGGACTTGGACAATGATTGACACACATACACATATCGACGGCGAGGAGTTTGACGCCGATCGCGACCTCGCCATTCAGCGCGCCAAGGACGCAGGGGTGGAGAAAGTACTCGTGCCGGCAATCGACCTGAAATCCATCGGCAGCGTGCTCGCCACCTGTAGGGCATACCCCGGCTACGCCTATCCCATGATAGGTCTGCATCCCGAGGAGGTGAAAGCCGACTGGCGCGACGTGCTCGCCCAAATGAAACCGATGCTCGACGAACCCGGGCATCCGTTCATCGCCGTTGGCGAGGTGGGGCTTGACTTCTACTGGAGCCGTGAGTTCGAGGCGGAACAGTTGGAGGCTTTCGAGGCCCAGGTGGAGTGGGCGGCGGAATACGATCTTCCGCTGATGATACACTGCCGCAAGGCGCAGAACGAAATGGTGCATATCTTGAAACACCATGAGCGTGAACTGCGCCGCGGCGGAGTGTTCCACTGCTTCACTGGCAATGCGCAGGAGGCGGCACAACTGTTGGAGTTCGACAATTTCGTGCTTGGCATCGGCGGCGTATTGACGTTCAAAAAATCGCATCTGCCCGATGTGCTCCCACAGATACCTGTCAGCAGAATAGTGCTGGAGACCGACTCGCCGTATATGGCGCCCGTGCCGATGCGCGGCAAGCGGAACGAGAGTGCTTTCGTGGCGTTGGTGCTGAAGAAAATGGCTGAGGTGTACGGCATGGACGAGAGCGAGATAGACCGTATCACCACCGAAACAGCCAACCGCATATTCGCCCTGTGATGAATGGCTGCGGCGGCGTAAAGTTTTAATCTATTACAAAAAATGCAATTCGTGCTAACAAACTATTGTGTATTCCGTTGGAAAAGCATAACTTTGCATCAAATTAAAATACATCAATAAAAGTAATGGCACATCATAGTTTGGATTCTTTAGACAAGAAAATATTGAGGCTGATAGCCGAAGACGCGCGCATCCCGTTCCTTGAAGTGGCGAGAGCCTGCAACGTGAGCGGGGCGGCTATCCACCAGCGCATCCAGAAACTCACCAACCTTGGCGTTATCAAGGGTTCCAAGTTCATCATCGACCCCGAAAAGATAGGATATGAAACGTGCGCCTACGTTGGGCTTAACCTCAAGCATCCTGAGAATTTCGACGAGGCGGTGGAAGAACTGCGGCGCATCCCAGAAGTGGTGGAGTGTCATTATACCACGGGCGACTATGATATGTTCATCAAGATTTACGCCCAGAACAACCACCACCTCCTTAACATCATCCACGACCGCTTGCAGCCCCTCGGCCTCTCGCGCAGCGAAACGATTATCTCGTTCAACTCCGCCTTCAACCGTCAGCTGCCCATCTGCGACGAACCGTCCGACGACGATGATGACGATGTGGAAGAAAGCGAAGCCTGACAGGCGGTTTCCTTATACCTATATATAAAGGACACCAAAACAGAATACGGCGTTGGTATGCTTAGCCTGCATACCGACGTTTTTTTATACCGTTTTGCATGAAACGTCGAAAGCAAACGCCGCATTTCTTTCCTGTACTCTGCACGGAGTACTGCTCTACTTGCAACGGAGTACTGGAGTACTCCATGCGGATTACTCCAGTACTTGATAAATCAACCGGCAGTACTCGAGTACTTGAATTTGATTTTGCAGTACTGCGCCGAAAACGTTTTGACTTTTCCTGATTTCAGTAGACACTTTTTCGTTCTATTAACCCAACTTTGACCCCGCTTCCTTGTTTTTCTTGCCGTATCAGCAACTTAGC
>CAVHWJ010000177.1:0-3660 GCA_963639565.1 uncultured Prevotella sp.
CCAAGGGAAAAATTGAATTTTCAGACCCCACTCCAAGTGTTTTACAAACTAATTCAGTAATTTTGCACTTGATACTTGACTCTGCCGGAATGAAAAAGAAACAATCTTTTAAAAAGAAGCTAATCATCGTTATTGCCGTTGTCCTGTTACTCTCATCCGCGGCGGCTGTCATTCAGCGCATATTCCCTCACGACCACACATACCCGAAAGAGCTTGTCGCAGCCGATTCGTTGTGCGACAGCCGCCCGGACAGAGCTAAAGCCGCACTCAGACGCTTCCGGAACGAAGACTTGGCTGACGAGGCTGACCTGATGTATTACAGGCTTGTCTGCATCAAAGCGTCAAACAATCTTTACGAGCCGCAAAAAGACAGTATCATATTCAGCATTGTGGATTTCTTCGAGAATTACGGGGAGAAGGACAAACGCCGCGAGGCGTACTATTATCTCGGGAAATATTATGTTGAGCACAACGACGCCCCGGAGGCTCTGAAATGTTTTCAGACAGCCTTGGACTTGTCAGACGACGGGACGCCGCTTTCGTTCAAGAGTATGGCTTATAACCAAAGCGGCAAAATATTCCTTTTCCAACACCTGTTTGAAGACGCTCTCATCATGTATGAAAAATCATACAGGTGTGACTCTTTGCTAAACGATACCGTAAATATCGTTTACAGCCTGCAAAACATTGCGCAAACTTACAAGCACTTAAAAAAGCCGGACAAATGTATCAACATTTTGCGACAGGCATACAAAATGGCCGAGGAGATTAGACACAACGAAATTACCAACAGTATTTCATTAGTTCTGGCATCACAATATTATTACGAAGGCGACACAAAAGAGGCAAAGAGGCTGGTTCTTGAAAATTTGCGAACATTGGCTAAAGATAACCATTCGGCGGCCTACAGCATTTTGGCAGACAGTTATGAAAAGGAAGGAAAAACCGACTCCGCATTTTATTATGACAGCAAAATAATGTCCGTTGGAACTGTTTACGCCAAAGAGAAGTCTTCAAGGAGATTGGCTTTGTATTATTCCGAAGCCGGCAATCCGGCGGAAGCGGCATTTTATATCAATCAGAACAGACGCTTTTCAGATTCCATCCAAAAGATTTCCGCGGCAGGAGCCGTGGCTACAATACATGCCCTGTATGATTATAGTCTGAGAGAAAAGGAAATCTCCCGTCTCAGCATTAAAATGAGGGAAAAAACCATAGCCATTATTGTCACTCTATTTTTCATTGTGTGCCTGACATTCCTCCTTATATACAACAATGAAAAGAACAAGAAGCGCTACATGAGACTCGAAATCCTAAACGAGCATTTGAACGCCATGTGCGAATCTGTAAAAGACAAGAGCACTGAGGACAAGCACCTCTCAGAAATCCCGCCCCAACAGACGACGGGACACGACACCAACATTGCAAACAACAGAAGACTTTACATTTACAATCTAATCCAGAACAGATTAAACAAAAGGAAGAACGTTACCACAGACGATTGGAAATCAATAGAAGACGCAATAGATTTCATATACCCCCAATTCAAGGAGAAAGTTTATTCCTACTGCAACGTTGCCAGACGGGATTACCAAATTTGCATTTTGCTGAAACTCGGTTTTTCCCTTTCTGACATTGCCACGATAATATGCCGGTCAAATGCAACGATAACGCTGTGCCGCACGTCATTGTATAAAAAGTTCTTCAAAAAGCCGGGGAAAGCCAAGGACTTTGATGATTTCATAAAGTCCCTGTAAGCGAACATTCCCTCTTTATGTCCTCCAGACTGCAAGCCACGGCGACGTGACGGTGCCAGTCGCCCCTCACCATTCCTTTCCGCTGCAGGTCGTCGAGCAGGGCGATGAGGGAATCCCAGAAGCCGTTGATGTTGTAGAGGATTACACGCTTGTGGTGGTAGCCGATGGTGGCGGAGGCAACGACGGTGAATATCTCGTCGAGGGTGCCCAGTCCGCCGGGCAGCGCCACCACCACGTCGCTCCGCATGAGCATCAGGTCCTTGCGGTCGCTGAGGTTCTCACACGGTATCTCCACCGTGAGGTGGGGGCTGACACGCCCGTCCTGCTCAATCTTCGACGGCACCACACCAACCGTCATGCCGCCGTTGTCGTAGGCCGCCTTGGCGACGCAGCCCATAAGTCCCATGTCGCAGCCGCCGAACACCACGGTGTGTCCCCCGGCGGCCGCCCACTCGCCCAGTTCGCGGGCCTTGTCGAAATACTCCGGCTCAATGTCGCTGTTGGCCGAACAGAATACGCATATCTTCATAACACTGTTTCCTATTAACACGGCAAAAGTAACGCTTTTATTTTTCTTTTGCTAACTTTGCAGACGCAAAAGACACAAAATTCACCGCTTATGATGAACTGGAAGCAACTCATATCCAACAAACGGCTGGGACAGGAATACCGCCACATAGAGCGGCACGACGACCGCAGCGAGTTCAAGCGCGACTACGACCGCCTCATCTTCTCGGCGCCCTTCCGCCGGATGCAGAACAAGACCCAGGTGTTCCCCCTGCCGGGCAGCATCTTCGTGCATAACCGCCTGACACACAGCCTGGAGGTGGCGAGCGTGGGAATGTCGCTGGGCAACGACGTGGCGGCGGCAATAACGGAGCGGCAGCCGGAACTCGCCGACACGCTCTTCCCCCAGATAGGCACCATAGTGAGCACGGCGTGCCTGGCCCACGACATGGGGAACCCGCCCTTCGGTCACTCCGGGGAGAAGGCTATACAGACTTTCTTCACCGAGGGGAAGGGGGCGTTCCTTAAAGAGAGGGTAAGCCCCGAACTGTGGAACGACATAACGCGTTTCGAGGGCAACGCCAACGCCTTCCGTCTGCTCGCCCACAGGTTCAAGGGCAGGAGAGACGGCGGCTTCGTGATGACATACAGCACCCTCGCCTCGATAGTGAAATACCCCTTCTCGTCGGCCCTCGCCGGCAGCCACGGCAAGTTCGGCTTCTTCGACACGGAGAGGGAGATATTCAAGAAAATTGCCGACGACCTTGGGATGATAGACAAGACCGGGGAGGACGGACTGCCGGCATACGCCAGGCACCCCCTCGTGTATCTCGTGGAGGCCGCCGACGACATCTGCTATGAGATAATGGACATTGAGGACGCGCACAAGCTGAAAATCCTGTCGTATGAGGAGACCAAGGGGCTGCTGCTCGGCTTCTTCGACGAGACGGTGACAAGGGGGATAGAGAAGCGCATAGTGGACGAGGGGATTACCGACGACAACGAGAAGGTGATATACATGCGCGCCTGTGCAATAGGCAAACTGGAGAACGTCTGCGCCAAGGCGTTCATCGAGCACGAGGGGGAAATCCTCTCCGGCACGTTCAAGGGCAGCCTGGTGGACAGCATCCCCGAGCCTCAGCGGTCGGCTTACAGGCGATGCACCGAGGTTTCAATGCAGAAGATATACAAGAGCAAGCCGGTGCTCGACGTGGAACTGAGCGGTTTCAAGATAATGGAGACGCTGATGGAGATAATGGTGGAGGCGGCGGTGCATCCCGACAGGTTCTATTCGCGCCAGCTGATAAGCCGCGTGAGCAGCCAGTATGACATCACCTCGCCCGACCTCGACACGAGGATTATGGCGGTGGTGGACTACATCAGCGGCATGACCGAC
>CAVHWJ010000177.1:4085-5829 GCA_963639565.1 uncultured Prevotella sp.
ATGCGGTAGTCCTGCTTGAACTCGTCCTCGCAGAACAGCTTTTCGAGTTCCTTGGGGTCAGACTCAATCTTCAGCGGCTTCACGGGGAAGATGAGGTTGTCCTTGTCGCCGAAATGCTTTTGCAGGAAATAGAGAATCATGTCCCTGCCCTTGCGGATATACGAGGGGTACATCGTCATCTTGCCGAAGAAATACTTCACGTTCGGCATTATCACGGTGAGGGCCAGCAGACCGTCCCACAGGTTGTCGAGGGCGAAGAGGCTCTTCGCGCCCATCTTCGAGCTTTGGTATGGCAGAGAGACGAACGACCTGCCAAGTTCGATTGTCTGCGGCATGTATTCCTCCATGAACTTGTCGGAGAAACGGAACATGTGGCTTGTGGCGAGAATGGGCTGCCCGTCCACGGCGAGGTCCACGTCGGTGCCCAGGATATAGCGGTAGCCGCCGATGATTTCCTCCGCCTCGGGATTCCACACGATGAGCTGCTTGTAGCTGTTGGGCATGGTGTCAAACTCGTCGATGTCCACGCTCTTGCCAGTGCCGCCGCCCGCCTCGCGGAAGGCTATCTCGCGCAGACGGCCTATTTCCCTCATCACGTTGGGCGCGTTGTGCGCCGTGATGACATACACCTCGTTGTGGCTCTTGTTGGTCATGCGCAGCTGGCGGTCGGGCGTCAGCTCCTTCTTCAGCAGTTTCTTGTCTACAGGCTGTATTATCTGTTCTTCCATTTCTGTTGTTGATATAGTAAGTTACGGAATATTCGTCTAAAGTTCGTAAACCCTGTCCTCCACCCATTGCGCCCACTGCTTGGGCGTGCGGCTCGCGTCGAACGTCTGCCAGGGTATCGGCTTGCCGATTTTCACGGTGAACTCCTTGTGCTGGTTCTTGAACATCTCGTCCACGAGGAACAGCATCGCGATGTTGAACTTTATGCCGAGCCTCTTGCACAGGTTGGCCAGGTTGTAGAAGAAATTGGAGTTCTGTCCGCCGAAATGTATCGGCACGATGTCGCGCTTGTACTCCACGCTCTTCACGAGGAAAGTCTTTGTCCACGGCAGGTCGTGAATCTCGCCGTTGATGCGCCTTGAGCAGAGTCCCGCCGGGAACATCACCATGTGGTTGTCGCTGGCGAAGCACGCGTCCACCATTTCCGGGAGGTTGCGCGCCTGGTGCCCCGTCTTGTTGATGGGGACGCAGAGCGACGTAATCGCCGGGAGGTTCATCAGCAGGTCGTTGGCGAGGAAGCGCAGCTTGCTGTCGTAATGCCTGCCGATGATGTAGCCGAGCGCCACGCCGTCGATGCCGCCGAGGGGGTGGTTGCTCACGAAGGTGTATAGCCGTCCGTCGTTCTTGTCGGGCAGGTTCTCCTTTCCCTCCACGCGGAGTTTCATGTCGAGGTATTCCACGCACTCCTGAAGCCAGTCCACGCCGGTCTTGTCGCGGTGTTTCCACAGGAAATCGTTGCACCGGTCCTGATAGGCGATGTGTTCGAGCCATCGCACCACGAACTTAGGCACGTAGCGTGCCTTGTCGCCCATCTTGCCCTCAAGGACCCTCCTTATGTCTATTGTCTTTTCGGTTACTTCCATGTATTCATGCGTGTCTTTAAGAGTCCACGCGTTTAATGTTTAGCCTATTTTTGCCTGTTCAAAAGCGAACGCAATGCAAAAATAGTCTAACTTTTCCACATACGGCACTCTTTTGCCAAAAATATTGTGTATGGCATACAATTTAAGCGACGAGG
>CAVHWJ010000178.1:0-2389 GCA_963639565.1 uncultured Prevotella sp.
CAATCAATTTGAAAAATGCCGGTATGGACATAACGTTTATTATGAATACCACCGGACTTGCGGAAGAGGAAATCAGGAACCTTCAGTGAGGGTCGAGATAAAGTTGTGAAACAAATTTGGAGAGGAACTGTTATATTTCCCGCGCTTTCAGAGCGTGGGAAACTTTAGAATATTGTATCTAACAAATTCAGATGAATCTGACTATTTCTTATTTACGTAACATGGCAATCGTTGCCATTGTGTTGCACCATTCTATGTGTGCATTTTGCGGTTGGCCGCCTAATCATGCAGTGGGGGGGGGTAATTCCTAATCTTGCCAATGTGGTCTGCTGGTCGTCGAAGAGCTTTGGCTTGGGTGTGTTTACCTTCATTTCGGGTTTCGTGTTATATTACCAAGCCAAGAAACAAGAGGCTTATAGATATTTCATAAGGAAGAAAGTAAAGAGGATATTAGTACCTTGCTTGTTTTGGGCTTGCGTATATGGGGTGTTCTTTAGCTCGTATATGTACTCAAATTGGCCAGCCGTTGTCAATGGAACACATTTGTGGTATTTGCCAATGTTGTTTTTGTGCATAATGGTAACGTCGGCTCATCTTTACATCAAAAGACCTTGGGCGGTGGTTGCCGTATGCTATATATCAATAGCGTTGCTGGAGAAAATTAGCCATTTCCGCACTTTTACGGAGTTTTGCTTCTATTTCCCTGTGTTCTATGTCGGTTTTTTGGCAAATAAGTTTCGGTTAAGCGAATTTGTCTCAAAGCATAAATGCTGGTTCACAATACTCGCAATTGTTGCTGCTCTGGTACAGCTCAGAGGATTAGAGATTGGAATATTTACAAGTACGCTTAAAAAGCTTGTCATTTCACTTTCTGTCTACTCGCTATTGAGCATGTATTGTTCAACTACAACAATCAGTAAGTTGGCTAACAGTTTGTCGAGAGAGTCTTTCTCCATTTATTTGCTACATCAGTTTGTGATAAATATACTGTTGGGCTGTTTCAATTTGGCGGCATTGAGCTACGGTATGGCTTTAGCTGTGATTTTTTCATGTGCGTTAATAATTCCGTGGGTATTGTCTTTCTTTTATGGCGTGATAAGGCGGAGATATGTTATGTGATATTTAGCTGCGCAGACTTTTGTGGTTTTATAACCGCTCTTGTGCAATGTTTTCAAGTTCCGCTTGTTTTGAGGATGTAATGTTTAAATCAAGACAAGGGATATGAGAAGAAAGGTATCAAGGGCGGCTGGAGTGGCCGTGGCGTGCGCACTGTGCGCAGGGATATTTTGCTCTTGCGGAGCGGCGCAGAAAGCGGTAAGCTATGACGTGGCACGCAATTATTTCGTGCGTAATGATGTGGCGGACTATTCGCCGAGGGTGATAAAGAACCAAGGCGAACTCGAAAAGGTCTTCGGTATGGCGGCGACAATGGGGAATGACGGCACGCCTACGCGGATTGATTTCGCGAAGAGCAATGCAGTGGCAATCATCCTTCCTCCGACGGACATTGACACGGAGATAAAGGTGAAGTCGGTGAAGGAAGAGGAAGGAAGACTCACGGTGCGCTATTCAGTGGAGAAGAAAGGAGAAGCGATGTCGTACACCATGGTGCCAAGCGTGCTTTTTGCCGTGGACAAGAAATACGGCGACAACGTGGAATTTGTAAGGCAATGACGATGAAACTGATATAACGAAAAGGGGAGCGCGGTTTGGCGTTCCCCTTTTTCGTACCTATAAGTATGTTTCATTGCTCCTCAAAGTCGATGTATTCACCCTCCTCCTTGGTGAATATCTTGCGGTTTATCTCGTATTCCGACCGCCGGTCTTCCACCACGTCGCCCGAAGCTGTCGTCGTGGTGCGCTGCCAGTTGCCGTTGCTATAACCGCCGCCGCTGCCATTGCCGCTATTACTGTCATTGCCGTAACCGCCGTTTCTTTCGCTCCGGCTTCCGTACGCGCTTGAGTTCTGCGCTCCGTTGAAATCACGGAAACGCTTTGTCGTCTCGCGCAACTTGCGGTACACGCTGTAAATCCTCCACAGAGCCACTCCAGTGTAGTAGACCAGGATTAACAACAGTAGGTATAGTATAAATGCCATAATCTTCTTTTTATTGGTGTAAACGGCAAAGATAGTGCCATTCTCCGTTTTGTGTCACGTGGCGATGCCGCGCGGCTGTCATGCCGCGCCGTCCGTCGGCTTTTTCCGTGCCGTTAAGTTGGCGTAAACCGACAGTATGACATACCACGCTATTATCACGGCGAACGCCGAGAGCCGGAACACGGCGAGCAGCGGTATGCAGGTGATGAGGAAAACGTATTTGATTTCGTTGCCCTTCCACCCCCAGTGCTTGAACTTGAGGGCGAACATCGGCAGTTCCGCCACCTGGAT
>CAVHWJ010000178.1:2738-5811 GCA_963639565.1 uncultured Prevotella sp.
CCGAGCAGCCGCGCGCTCATGCCGTCGAAAAAGTCGAACACCGCCCCGATTACAATCCACAGCAGCGCCAGCTCCGGACGGTTGCCGAAGGCGAACGACGTGGCTATGCAGCCCGAAACGAGGTTGCAGCAGGTGATGGTGTTGGGTATGTTTCTTGTGATGAAATTTGCCATGGGAAAAGGATTTTTTAGAAAGATAAAAGCCCCGAACACATATTCCGCGAGGGCATGTTTTCGGGGCGGGGATTATTTAAGCTTTGCTATGACTGTCTTGTTTCCTGTCGTGAACTGTCCCATCTCGACGCAAACCTCCGTGCCGGGCGGCAGGTAGACATCCACTCTGGAGCCGAACTTGATGAACCCGAGGTGTTCGTCGATGTAGCAGTCCTCGTCTGTCTTGGCGTATGTCACGATGCGCCGCGCCACAGCCCCGGCAATCTGGCGGCAGAGGATTTCCGTGCCGTCCTCCGTCTCGATCATCACGTCGGCGTGCTCGTTCTCCTCGCTCGCCTTCGGCAGCCACGCCTTGTGGAAATTGCCGTTGAAATGCTTTACGAACTTCACCTTGCCGTCCACCGGGAACCAGTTGGCGTGAACGTTGAACAGGCTCATGAAGATGCTCACCATCATGCGCTTGCCGTGGAAATATTCGTTCTCCTCAACCTCTTCCACCACCACGATCTTGCCGTCGGCGGGAGCCACCACCACGTTCCGGGTGTCGCCCTCGAAGAAACGCTTGGGGCAGCGGAAGAAATTCACCACGATGGCGTAGACCACTCCGAACACGGCGACAAAAATCCAGAAAGGAAGTTTGCTGTCGAGCGAAATCCACAGCACTGCCGCCACGGCGACGATGAACGCCAGTCCGTAGAGCAGGGTGTCGGTCCCCTCGCGGTGTATTCTCACGTTTTTCAGTTTCTTTATTTTCTTACCCATAGTATTAACAATACATTGGGGCAACCGGAATAAGCCGCCCCCTACATAAATTAATGCCTTATAGACACCTCTCTATAAAAAGCGGTTGCAAAGTTACCGCTTTTCTTCCGTTTCCACAAATAAAGCCCCCATTCTTTTGCCGTTTCGACTATAAACCGTAACTTTGAGCCACCTTTTCGGCGTTTTCTGCCGTATTTTGAACCAAAAGACTATCAATCAGCATGCAAGACTTCGTACATCTTCACGTACACACCTATTACAGCATCCTCGACGGGCAGTCGAGCATCCAGAAGCTCGTGGACAAGGCCGTGGCCAACGGCATGAAGGGAATGGCGATAACCGACCACGGCGACATGTTCGGCGTGAAGGAGCTGTTCAACTACTGCAACAAGGTGAACGGCAAACTCCGCGACGAGGGCAAGCCCGAGTTCAAGCCCATTTTCGGCTGCGAGATGTATGTGGCGAGGAGAAGCAAGGCCGACCGCTCCGACCCCAAGGTGGACAAGAGCGGCTACCACCTGATAGTGCTGGCGAAGAACTACCAGGGCTACAAGAACCTGATAAAGCTCGTCTCCCGGGCGTGGGTGGACGGCTTCTATATGCGCCCCCGAACCGACCGCCAGGACCTGGAGGCGTACCACGAGGGACTCATCGTCTGCTCCGCCTGTATCGCCGGCGAGGTGCCGGCGAAGATACTCAGGGACGACATCGCCGGGGCGCGCGAGGCGATAGAATGGTACCAACGCGTGTTCGGTGACGACTACTATCTGGAGCTTCAACGCCACGAGGTGAAAGACCCCAACCAGCGCGCCAACCGCGAGACCTTCCCCTTGCAGCAGAAAGCCAACCGCATGATAATCCAGCTCGCACGGGAATACGGCATAAAGCTCGTGTGTACCAACGACGCCCACTTCGTGGACAAGGACAACGCCGAGGCCCACGACCACCTGCTCTGCCTCGCCACCGGAAAGGATCTCGACGACCCCAACCGAATGTTGTATTCCAAGCAGGAGTGGTTCAAGACGAGGGAGGAGATGAACGAAATCTTTTCCGACGTGCCCGAAGCCCTCTCCAACACCGTGGAGATACTCGACAAGGTGGAGACATACAGCATCGACCACGCCCCCATCATGCCCTTCTTCCCCATCCCGGCGGAGTTCGGCACCGAGGAGGACACGCGCCGCAACTACACCCCCGAACAGCTCTACACCGAGTTCACCACCGACGAGAACGGCGAGAACCCCCTGCCCAAGGATGAGGCCGACAAGAAGATAAAGAAGCTGGGCGGCATAGACAAGATATACAGGATAAAGTTCGAGGCCGACTACCTGGCCAAGCTCGCCTACGACGGCGCGAAGGTGCGCTACGGCGACCCCCTGCCCGACGACGTGGCGGAGCGAGTGAAGTTCGAGCTGCACATCATGAAGACCATGGGTTTCCCGGGCTACTTCCTCATCGTGCAGGACTTCATCAACTCGGCGCGCGACGAGCTTGGCGTGATGGTAGGCCCGGGGCGTGGCTCCGCCGCCGGCTCCGTGGTGGCGTATTGCCTGGGCATCACCAAGATAGACCCGATGAAATACGACCTTCTTTTCGAGCGTTTCCTCAACCCCGACCGTATCTCCCTGCCCGATATTGACACCGACTTCGACGACGACGGCCGCGGAAAGGTGCTCGAATGGGTGGAAGACAAATACGGGCATGACAAAGTGGCGCACATCATCACCTACGGCACCATGGCGACGAAAAACGCCCTGAAAGACGTGGCGCGCGTGGAGAAAGTGCCGCTATCGGTGGTGAACCACCTGTGCAAGCAGATTCCTGACAAGCTCCCCGACGGGCTGAAGATGAACCTGCCCAACGCCATAAAGTGCGTGCCGGAACTGCGCGAGGCGGAGGCTTCGCCCGACGAGCGGCTGCGCAACACCATATCCTACGCCAAGATGCTCGAAGGTACCGTGCGCGGCACCGGCATCCACGCCTGCGGCACAATCATCTGCCGCGACGCCATCAGCGACTGGGTGCCCGTGTCCACCGCCGAAGACAAGGCCGACCCGGGACACAAGCTCCTCTGCACGCAGTACGACGGACACGTTATCGAGGAGACGGGACTCATCAAGATGGACTTCCTCGGCCTG
>CAVHWJ010000179.1:0-5765 GCA_963639565.1 uncultured Prevotella sp.
GGATAAACGAGGTTTTCTTCCTTTATGTTGTTGAGCGTTTCGAGGTATTTCTTTGACTCAAAACGCGCCATGGGGAGGTCGTGGAGAAGCCAGTTACCGCAGTCCTTCGGGGCGGCGCCGGGGATTTCCCCCTCGAAAGCGGCGACGAACTCAAACGTGCGCTTCATCAGTTCGATGATGTCGCGCGGCTCAAGGTCGCCCCTCATAAGGAGGTAGTTGCCCGTGAGGCAGCCCATGGGGCCCCAGTAAATTATGCGGTCTTTCCACTCGCTGTCGTTGCGCAGGTAAGTGGCGGCGAGGTGCTCAATGGTGTGGAGCGCGCCGGGATGCAGCGCCGGCTCGCGGTTGGGGGCTTTCATGCGGATGTCGAACGTGGTGACGGTCTCTCCGCCCACGCTGTCCTTGCGCGACACGTAGATGCCGGGCAGCAGCCTTTCGTGGTTTATCGTGAAACTTGGTATCTTGTCCATTTTCTTTTCGGTTTTTATTCAGTGAGTATTTCGGGATGCCCAAACAAGCCCCCTTTTAAATAGCCTCGAGGAATTTTCTTGTCACCTCGAACGACCCGTCGGCGAGCCTCGCCCAGAAATCGGTGTACATCGCCGCCTTGTTGTCTTTCAGCGGAATGTCGCTGATGATGCGGAAGCTGATGAACGGCACGCCGTAGAGGTGGCACACGTGGGCTATGGAGCAGCTCTCCATGTCCACTGCCTTTGCTTCGGGGAAACGGTCGAGGATAGACCGCATCTTCTCCCGCGAGTCCACGAACCATTCGCCGCTCACTATCAGTCCGGCATGCACCGGCGTTTCCGTGCCGAGGCGCGTGGCCTTCTCCACGAGTTCCGCGGGCGCGCCGAAGCTGGCCGGCAGACCGAGAATCTGTCCGTATTCACACTCCTCGCCGCAGTATGCGTCGTGGTAGCGGTAAGACGTTCCCACCACCACGTCGGTAACGTTCATCTCCACGTCGGCACCCCCCGCCACGCCGGTAGAAATCACCAGTCCGGGCGAGAACCTGCGTATCATCTCCACCGCGCCCACGGCGGAGTTCACCTTGCCGATGCCGCATTTCTGTATCACTATCCTCTTGTCGCCGATGCTGCCGGTGACGAACTCATGCGGGCCGTGCTTTTCCGCCGCCGCGTCGTGCAGGAGCGATTTCAGCTGCACGAACTCCTTGTCCATTGCGACTATTATTCCTATTGTCATTGCTGTTGTCATGTTTTGCTTATGCGATTACAGTGCAAAGTTACAACAAAAGTGGTGAACCGCCATAATGTTTCCCCTCTAAATCCTGCTGCATATATAATATAAGGTGGCGCGGTGAATCAAAACAGAAACGCCCTGCGCCGAAACTTTATTTGTGAACATCTGCGCAGGAAATCAAAAGAAAAGATTAACTTTGCAGAAAATATCATACAAACGGAAAAACTTAGAATAATATGGCACTGGAGATAAGAGGTATTCCTGTCCTGACAGGAGAGGCTGCCGAAAGGTTCGTCCGCGAGGCGGAGGAGACGGAAAGAAATCCGCATACGAAGCCTTTGCGGATGTCATTTGCCGATGTAAGGAGGATATTGGAAAGGTCAAGCGCAAATCTGAGAGCACATGGAGGAAAAAGTCCTTTTGCAAAATAACTGCTCTCTTTATCGTGTCACCACAGAAGGAGAACTTGATTCTTTTAGCTGTGGTGACGACGGTCTTGATGAATTTTTTCATCATGAAGCTTGTCTTTATGACGGGCAATTATTGGGAAAGACGTATTTCTTTGCCACGGAAAGAAGTGGCAAGGGCGAGATAGTGTGTGCCTTTACATTGGCGAACGACAGTATAAAGGCCGCTCTGATACCAAAAGCTTCGAGAAACAGAATACAACGGAAAATCCCTAACAGTAAAAGGACAAGGAGCTATCCAGCCTTGCTTATTGGTCGGCTTGGCGTGGCCAAGGAATTTCAGGGAACAGATGACCGGATAGGCTCACAGGCGATAGACTACATCATATCTTGGTTTTTGCTTCCTGACAACAAGACTGGATGCCGTTTCCTCGTAGTTGATGCGTACAACAAAGAGAGTGTGCTGCGCTTCTATGGCAAGAACGGTTTTCATTTCCTGTATTCAACAGAGGAACTGGAAAAGGAGGCGAACCATATCCCGGCGGATGAATTTCTGGAATCGAGGATGATGTATTTCGACTTAATCAGTTATGTGCGAAATGAAGTAAGCGACAATGGCTATTGCAATTAAAACGATACCCGTGCTGACAGGTGAATTTGCTGAACGTTTTGAGACAATTGTAGAAAGCAGCAGGAATGAGCCTTATACTGTAATTCCTGACGATATGCAAGAGGCTGTCCGTCTGATGCTGGAACGCTCTAAAAACGTGAAGCTGAAACTTCCTGCTTGAAACTCATGGCATTTTGCAGACGAATTAAAGAAAACAAAACATTTATAGCTATAATGAAAAATTGGAAACAATGGCTGCCGGACGTGGTGGCGGTGGTGGTGTTCGCGGTGATAGCGTTCGCCTATTTCTTCCCCGCCGACATCGACGGCAAGGTGCTCTACCGCCACGACTCGTCGGCGGGAAAGGGAATGGGCCGCGAGGCTTCGGAATATTATGAGAAAACAGGCGAGGTGACAAGGTGGACAGGTTCGGTGTTCTGCGGAATGCCTACCTACCAGATAATGCCGGGCTACAAGAGCCTCACGGTGCTCACCGACGTGGTGAAGGCATACCACCTCGGGCTGCCCGAAAACGTGTGGTTTCTCTTCGCCTATCTGCTCGGCTTCTATATCATGCTGAGGGCGTTCAACTTCAAGACATACCTCGCCGCATTAGGTTCCGTGATATGGGCGTTCTCCAGTTATTTCCTTATCATCATCGCCGCCGGACACATCTGGAAAGTGATGGCACTGGCCTATCTGCCCCCGATGATAGGAGGCGTGGTGCTGGCATACCGCGGCAAATACCTGTGGGGACTCTTCGTCACCGCCCTGTTCACGGCGTTCGAGGTGTTCGCCAACCACGTGCAGATGACCTATTATTACCTCTTCATCATCCTCTTCATGGTGATAGCCTATTTCGTGGACGCGCTGCGCAAGAAGCAGATGGCGCATTTCCTCAAGGCCACCGGCGTGTGCGCCGCGGGCGCCGTGATTGGCATCGCCCTCAATGCCAGTAACCTCTACCACACGTGGGAGTACGGCAAGGAGTCGATGCGAGGCAAGAGCGAACTCGTGAAGAAGAACTCCGCCAACCAGACGAACAGCGGACTGGAGCGCGACTACATCACGCAGTGGAGCTACGGCGTGGACGAGACGTGGACGCTCCTCGTGCCGAACACCAAGGGCGGAGCCTCAGTGCCGCTGTCGCAGAGCGAGACGGCGATGAAGAAAGCCGACCCGCAGTTCATGGACGTTTACCAGCAGATAGGGCAGTACTGGGGCGACCAGCCCATGACGAGCGGACCGGTGTATGTCGGCGCGTTCGTGCTCATGCTCTTCTTCCTCGGCGCCTTTATTGTTAAAGGTCCGGTGAAATGGGCGTTGTTGGCGGCAACATATCTCTCGGTGATGCTCTCGTGGGGACACAATTTCATGCCGCTCACCGATTTCTTTATCGACTATGTGCCGCTCTATGCCAAGTTCCGCACGGTGGCATCTATACTCGTGATAGCGGAGTTCACCATACCCCTGCTCGCTATGCTCGGACTGAAAGAGCTTATCGACAACCCCGGCATCTTGAAGGAGGCTGAGGACAAGACTTCGAAGATTTGCAATTTCTTCTTCATTTCGGTGCTCTCCGTCTTCGTGCGCAAGAAGCGCGACTATATCCTCGTCAGCTTCCTTATGACGGCCGGCGTGGCACTGCTCTTCGCCGTGATGCCCACGGTGTTCTTCAGCGACTTCGTTTCGCAGAGCGAGATGCAGGCGTTCCAGCAGATACCGGCGGAATATCTCTCGCCGCTGCTCACCAACCTGCGCCAGATGCGCGAGGCGGTGTTCACGGCAGACTGCTGGCGGTCGTTCTTCATCATCGTCTTCGGCACGGCATTGCTCATCCTCTACCTCAAGCGGATACTCAACGCCAAGGCAATGGTGGGACTCGTTTGCGCCCTCTGCCTTATAGATATGTGGCAGGTGGACAAGCGTTATCTCAACGACGGGATGTTCGTGGAGAAGAGCGTGAGGGAAACGCCCATTAACATGACGGAGACAGACAGGATGATTCTCAAGGACAAGTCGGAGTGCGGCGACTACCGTGTGCTCAATTTCTCCACAAGCACTTTCAACGAGAATGAGACATCCTACTACCACAAGAGCCTGGGCGGTTATCACGCCGCCAAGCTGCGCCGCTATCAGGAGATGATAGAGCGGTATATCCAGCCCGAAATGGGCAAGGCGATGCAAGCCGTGGCAAACGCCGCCGGCGACATGACACAGGTGAACGGCGACAGTCTGTTCCCCGTAATCAGTATGCTCAACGCCAAATACTTCATCGTGCCGCTGCAGGGCGGACAGACGGTGCCCGTGATGAACCCCTACGCCTTCGGCGCGGCGTGGTTCGTGGACAAGGTGGAACTGGTGGACAACGCCAACGAGGAGATTGACCGCATCGGTAAGAT
Source organism: uncultured Prevotella sp. (assembly GCA_963639565.1). Classification (GTDB taxonomy): domain Bacteria; phylum Bacteroidota; class Bacteroidia; order Bacteroidales; family Bacteroidaceae; genus Prevotella. Next base: position 4,626 of record CAVHWJ010000179.1, read on the forward strand.
AGACCTGCGCCACGTGGCTGTGGCGGACAGGAAATTCGCTTCGCAGATAGGCAACGCCGCCAAGCAGGACGGCAATTCCATTGTGACCATCACCTCTTATCAGCCCAACGAACTGAAATATGACGTGAAGTCGGACAAGGGCGGAGTGGTCGTCTTCTCCGAGGTGTACTATCCCGGTTGGACCGCCACGGTGGACGGCAAGTCTGTTGAGGTGGGACGCGTGAACTATATCCTGCGCGCCATCAACGTAGCTCCGGGCAGTCACAAGGTGGTGCTCACATTCCGTCCAGCCACGGTGAACGCCACGGAAACGGTGGCTTACGTCGGTTACGCGCTGCTCTTGATTACGCTCCTGCTGCTTGTCTATAAGGGGTACAGGAAGCGCAAGGCGCAGGAAGAAACGACTGCGGAATAACGGCGGTGGCTTTTATTGTCATACCTATAATATATATGATATGAAGAAACTATTGTCGCTGCCGCCAAATCTGGTGGACTGCTTCCACGACGTGACGGGGCTTGACCGCAAGGAATGGTTCTGCTCCAACGACCCGGTGGGAAAGAAACTCGGTTCGGGAGGCGGCACCACGTGGCTTCTGCAAAGGGCGTTTGAGGCATCACAAAAAGAGAACGGCTATGCCGCTTTCGACAACTGGCTCGCCTCTGAGAAACGCCTCGTGCTGCACGCCGGCGGACAGAGCCGGAGGCTTCCGGCTTACGCGCCGTCGGGCAAGATACTCACCCCCGTGCCGGTGTTCCGGTGGGAGAGGGGACAGCGGTTGTCGCAGGATCTCCTCACGTTGCAGATACCCCTTTACAAACAGATTATGGATGCCGCGCCCGAAGGGCTGCACACGATGATTGTGAGCGGCGACGTGTATATCCGCGCCACTAAGCCGTTGGGCGAGGTGCCCGATGCCGACGTGGTGTGCTACGGACTGTGGCTCGGTGCGGAGATAGCCAAGGATCACGGCGTGTTCGTGTCGCGCCGCGAGACACCGGGCGTTATGGAGTGCATGCTCCAGAAACCTTCGGTGGAGAAACTCGGCGAACTCCTCAACACCCACCTCTACCTCACCGACATCGGCATCTGGCTGCTGTCTGACAGGGCGGTGAAACTGCTGATGAAGAAATCGGTGAACG
>CAVHWJ010000180.1:0-3636 GCA_963639565.1 uncultured Prevotella sp.
CGCAGCGGCTCAATGTCCTTTCTTCCACGCCACAGGATAATAAGCGAGCCGTGGGGGGAGAAGGAGAGCGATGCGGTCGGCAAGGCTGAGGCGGCTCTTGTCGGCGTGGCGGAGGAAGGAGTAATGGTAGCGGCAGACTGAGAACTGACGCTTGTGGATGAAATTCTCGTACATCTTGACTTGACGGAGGACGATGTACGGACGGTATTCCCCGATGCAGGGACTGAAGATGTGGTAGAGAATGGTGTCGTAGAGCTTCTGCTCAGCGATGTCAAGCGGACGGTCGTTGGGCAAGCCCTCGTTGTACAGATAAACCGTTTCGCCGGAGAACCACACCTTGGGATTTTTCAGCAGACATTCTATCTGAGCCAGGATGTCCTCGCCGGAACGGATTTGGCGCGGCGTGTCGAGACAGCCGTCGAGGAGTTCGCGGCGGAAGAGCACAGCCCACAGCACCGGGAAATCAGCCCTCGACGAGAGCAGCTGCTTTATCATTTGCGAGGGTTCTCCGTACCTGTCGCCGGCGCAGCCTTTCAGTTCGCCGTGCTGGTTTACGAAGCGCGCCACAACCTCGTCGGCACCCGTTGCCTCCATTTCGGAGCACAGCCGCCGCAACGCACCGGGCAGCATCTGGTCGTCGGCATCGGCAAAGGTGATGTAGCTTCCTTCTGACATTTCATAGCCCATGCGGCGTGCGGCGGTGACACCGCCGTTGGCCTTGTGAACCGCCGTCAGGCAAGGGAACTCCGCCGCCAACCTGTCGCAGATTTCCGCCGAACCGTCGGTGCTGCCGTCGTCCACGGCAATCACCTCGAAACTGTCGAAATCCTGCGTCGCGATGCTGCGCAGACAGTCCTCCACATATTCCGCCTTGTTATAAACCGGCACTATCACCGACACAAGGGGCTTCCGCCTTCCATTTTCCATATACCTATTAATATATTCCGCCACACACTCAGGCACGAAACGCCCCACGGGTTCGCCGCGGCGCATAAGGTCTCTCACCATGGTGCTGCTAACGTCATACAAATCTATGTCGAAATACCGCACGTTGGGCGGAAGCGACGCGACATCCACCTCAAATCCCCTGCGCGGATAGACGGCGATGTTAAAGTTGTCGAGGATATACCTGTACCTGTGCCACTTGTCGAAGCACAGCCAGTTGTCCGCCCCCACGATAAGCGTGAACTCGTCGTCGGGGAACTTCGCCGCAAGGCACTCCAACGTGCTTGCCATATATGATGGGCGCGGCATACGGAACTCGTAGTCGCTTGCCCTCAGCCCCTCCTCGCCGCGGAGGGCTGCGGCGGTCATTTTGAGCCGCAGACTGTCGGGCATCAACCCGTCGGCGGATTTCAGCGGATTGTGGGGCGACACCACGAACCACACCTCGTCGAGCGCGGCGAGCCGCCTTACGGCCTTTGCCAGCGCGATGTGTCCGTTGTGTATCGGGTTGAACGACCCGCCGAAAATCCCTACCTTCATATATTATGCGCGTGCCCTAAATAACACGCGTTGCCAGTTTTCTTATTTCCCCAAAAAGCCGCTCACGATGCCGAGCGTTTCGCTTTGCGCCCTTTCCAGAATGTCGTTCACCACCACGTGGTCGAACTTGGGGGCGAACGAGAGTTCAAACTCCGCCCTCCTGATGCGGTCCTCGATTACTTCGGGCGCGTCGGTGCCCCTGCCGTTGAGGCGTCGGCGCAGTTCCTCAACCGACGGCGGCTGAATGAAGAGGCTCAAGGCCTTGTCGCCGTAGATTTCCTTTATGTTGCATCCGCCCTTAACGTCCACGTCGAGCACCACGTTCTCGCCGGCTTCGAGCTGCTTCTCCACCTGTGAGCGCAGCGTGCCGTAGAACCTGTCGGTGTAGACCTCCTCATATTCGAGGAACTCCCCGGCGGCGATGCGGCGGCGGAACTCGTCGGGCGAGACGAAGAAATATTCCACGCCGTCGCGCTCCTGTCCGCGGGGCTTGCGGCTCGTGCATGATATGCTGAACGAGAGCGACAGCTCCGGGTGCGTCTGCATGAGCCAGTTTATTATCGTGCTCTTTCCGCTGCCGCTGGGCGCGGAGAAGATGATGAGTTTTCCCTTTTCCATGGTTTAAAGCGCGTTGAGAACCTGTTCCTTGATTTGCTCCAGCTCGTCTTTCATCTTCACCACGATGTTCTGCATTTCGGCGTTGTTGCTCTTGCTGCCCGTGGTGTTAATCTCGCGTCCCATTTCCTGGGCTATAAAGCCGAGCTTCTTGCCAACGCCTTGCGTCTCCTCCATTGTCTCGCGGAAATACTTGAGATGGTTGGCGAGCCGCTGCTTCTCCTCGCTGATGTCGAGTTTCTCGATATAATAGATAAGTTCCTGCTCCAGACGGTTCTTGTCGTATTCCACCTCGGGGATGCTCTTCAGTCCGTCCACTATGCGCTGGCGTATCTTCTCCACGCGCGATTTCTCGTAGGGTTCGATGCTGCGGAGCAAGTTCTCGATGTTGTCCACCTTCTCGTTGAATTTCCTTTGCAGCGCGGCGCCCTCCTGCGAGCGGAAGGCGTTGAGTTCGTCGAGCGCGGCGGCGATGGCCTTTGAGGCGGCTTCCCACTCGCCGTCGGTGAGCGTCTCGTTCTCCACCTTGGTCATCACGTCGGGCATGCGCATCAGCGTGGCGAACCAGTCCTGCGGCTCGGGTATGCCGTTCTTGGCGGCGATGTCTTTCAGCTGGCCGTAGTAGTTAGCCACGAGGGCGGCGTTCACCGGCGTAGCGTCCACCACGGTGTCCTTTTCAATCCAGATGCTGAAATCCACCTTTCCCCTTGTGAGCTGCTGCGCCACCATCTGGCGTATCTGCATTTCCTTCTCCCTGTAAATGGGGGCGATGCGTGTGGAGAGGTCGAGTGTCTTGCTGTTGAGCGACTTCACCTCCACGTTGATTTTCTTTTCTCCGTATTCCACCACGGCCTTGCCGTAGCCTGTCATCGACTGTATCATTGCTTCTTTGGGTTTTTCTTTTATGGCGTATGCCGAAACAGACACCTTTCCTTTTGACTGCAAAATTACGTTTTTTTTATCACATAGAGCCACATACAACAAGAAATCACGTTCCCCACACACGGTGCGGAACGTGATTTCCCCTTATTTCGCCGCCCTTGGTGGCGGCAAGCCTGAATGTAATTACCAGGTTACGCTCATGCCCAGCGCGATGCTGGCGTTGGAACTGAGCGGAATGAACTCCTTGCTCGTCTTGCCCAGGATGTGGTCCATGCCGATGAAGAAGTTGTAGCCCTTTGGATGGATGTTGATAACATATCCCATGCTCGCCGTGAAGCTGTTCACCGCGAAGTTGATGCCGCCGTCGAGCCATTTCAGCGGTTTCCAGTTCGCACTCAGGCGGCCCTCAGTCCACGAATAGTCGCCGTAGATGCGCGTGCTGCTGAGAAGGCCGAACGACAGCTTGCGGTAAACGGGCAGGGTGTATTCGCCGCCCACGTTGATTGTCGCGCCGATGCCTGTTGTGCGGCTTCCTGCCTCGCCGTCCTCCTGCAGGTTGATGAAGTCGGTAATCTGGTCGCTGTATTTGTCGGTCTGCTTCTCCACGGTGTTGTCGGCGTTGCCGTTCACTGCGATGTCGTTGAAGCCGCTGAA
>CAVHWJ010000180.1:3871-5749 GCA_963639565.1 uncultured Prevotella sp.
CCCTTCATCGACACGTCGGCCTGTGCGTCGCCGCTCACCGTCCACTTGTCGGGAGCCGAGAGGTCGGCCTTCATGTCCTTGAGTTTCAGGTCAGCCCTCGCCACGCCGAAGAGGAACTTGAGCTTGGCTCCCAAGCGCAGCTTGTCGTTAATCTGGCGCGAGTGGCCCAGTGCGAGTTCCGCATAAGCCTGTGCGTTGGCGCTGATGTCGCCGATGTCATACGACTTGTTTCCGGTGTTGCGCGCGAACTCGAAGAGAGTGTGGGGCAGACAAACGCCGAACGACGACTTGGCGTTGATTTCCACCGTGTTGTAACCGCCGAAAGCCTTGAAGCCGGCAGAGAGCACCGTAACGCTCACGTTGCCCGTGACGCGGTTGTTGCCCGAGGCGAACCCTCCGAGAGCCTCGCCGTCGGAGAGATACGGGTTCATGAAGGTCGTCATCTTCTTGTCGCTGTCGATGCCGTAGCGAGGGTTGTTGAATATCACGTCCTTGTAGCCGAAGTTACCGTGGGTCGTAACGTTGATGTTTCCCAGTCCCGGCACGGAAACATAGTCCTGGTCGTTGCCGTAAGCCGGGTTCATGGTGTGGCGGAAAGCGTACTGGTCGGTGAAATAAGCCGAGTTGAGGGTCTGCGCCATTGCGGTGCCGCCCATCATAAGCATTGCGGCAACCAATATTTTTTTGTCGTTTCTTTTCATAATAGTCTGGATTTGTCGGAGTTAGTTCTAATATACCGCACTTGGATCAGTTAAAGTCGCCGATAACCTTGCCCACCACCTTCACTTTGATGTCGGCAAGTTTCAGCGTGTGTTTCTCGGCGTTGAGCGTGATGCCCGTAACAGCCGCCGCGCCGTCTTCCTTGGCCTTGCCGGTGGCGGTGAACACGAGTCCGTCGAGCTTCTTCAGCGCGCCCTTCTCCGTCTGCGTTATCTTTATCTCTATCTCCGACGTGGCCTTTGTCACTCCGTCGGCGGATGCGGAAACTTTGTTCTTCCCGTCGGGGAACTCAATCTTTATGCCGCTTATCACGTCGCGTGTGCCGTCGGTCTTCACCACGCCCACCGGTGTGGCGTCCACCGACAGGTAAGCCGGAATGCCGTTCTGCGCCGTTGCCGTGGCGAGCACATACGTGCCGTCGGCAAGGTCGAGGTCTTTCAGGTCGTCGCTCCATTCGTCGAGGGTGTCCTTGTAGACAATCTCAGCGTTCTCGGCGAAGGCGAGCGGAGCTTCTATTGAATAAGAAGGAGTGATGGTGTATTCGTGTCCGAGCAGGAAATTCACCACCTTTGAAGAGTTGGCCTCCGCCGTTGCCTCAAACTCAATCTCGTCGGGGATTGTCTCAATGGCCTTGGAGAGTTCTGGCACCTTCACGATAGTGTAGTCGGCGTAAGCCTCGCCGGTGCGGTTTACGCACACCTTGTTGGTTGAGTTTGCCGCCACCGGTATCTGCACGCCCTCGATGACGTTGGTCACCCTGCCGTCTTTCTTTGATATGAGCTTTCCGGTAATCGTTCCCTCAGCGTCCATGTCGTTGCCTATGGCGAGGAGAATCTGCGGGTTGCAGAGGTCAGCCTTCACGTTCTCGTCCTGCAGGAACTCCGGTATTCCGGTGATGCTCGTCTTGCCCAGGCCGTCGTTCATGTCAATCTGCGGGTCGAACTTTCCGCGTGCGGAATGGATTGTGAAGTCGTCCATGCTGAACTGCGCCGTAACCGAGGGCACAGATGATGCCGTGCCTGTCACCGCGCCGCTCGTGGTGAGGTGAACCTTACCCTCAAGGTTAATCTTGTTGCTTGTTATCTCGAAGCTGCCCGACTTTGCGGCTTTGGTGAAGTCGAGACCTGTCACTTTCACGTTCAGCGTGAAGGTGCGGTT
>CAVHWJ010000181.1:0-5719 GCA_963639565.1 uncultured Prevotella sp.
TGAACATAAGTTCAAAAGTTTTGAATATAAGTTCAAAAGTTATGAACTTAACTTTCCCGATAGCTTTGGCGAGTTATGGAAACCCCTCTAAAAGAAAGAGACGTATGACAAGCATTTGATAAATATAAGTTAGATTAAACACTACATCCGCCAAATTACGGAAAATTTTTCGTCCAAATTCGGGAGTAAAACAATGCCAAATTACGGAAAAACATTTGGCCAAATTACGGAATTTGGAAAAAAGGACTATCTTTGAGACTAACCAAACCCAAATAAATTCTATCAAAAAGAGCCGCCATGCACAGTTGCATGACGGCTCTTTTTCATTTCCCGTTCTTGCGCAACAGGTCATAGTCGTATTTACCGTCGTCTATCATGCGGGGACGGTCGTTCCAGTAGTGCGGACTTATCAGGTTGTACTTTTCATTGTACCACTTCGTCTTGATGCCGCCAAGATACATCAGAAGGTGGGGCAAGGCGTCGGTCATGAATTTCCTGTCCTTTGCTTCCAGTATCTGGCGGTACAAGTCGGCGTGGTTCTCACGGAACTTGGGCGAGCAGTAAATCCAGAACGGAATTTCGTATTCATAATGCGCCTTTGGCCAGTCCATCTGAGGATAGGGGTTACGGCAGATATAGCCACGTTTGCCCTCATAACATTCCTCCCCATGGTCAGGCACATAGATTACTACCGCATCCTTTGAGGCATAGCGTTTGATTATCTCGCTCACTATCGAGTCGTTATAAAGCGTGGCATTGTCGTAAGTCGCAACGGTCTGACGTTGTTCATCCGTCAGTTCGGGGCGCAGCTTTATATAATCCTTCGCGGAAAAATGGGCGCGGTTTTTCGGGTAACGAGAATCATAAGCTATGTGTTGTCCATAAAGGTGGAAGATTGTCAGGTTGTTTTTCCGCTCGGTTTTCTTGAACTGCCTGTCGTATGCGCCCAACAATTCTTCGTCATAACGGAAGACTTTTTCGTTACGGTGGTCAAACAACAAGTTACTCATGTCCGCCTGATTCAAGAAGAAGCCTCCAGTGACATCCCAGAATTCCTTGTTTTGTTTCGCCTCAGAAGTAAACTCGTTCGTCAAGAAGGTCACATTGTATCCTGCCTTACGAAACAAAGTCGGGAAAAGCGGTGTGTCAGACCAAATGCCACTGTCACCTACTACATAGGTTGAAAGCATATTCTTGAAAGAAAAGAGCCAATCAAAAAGAGCCGCCACGCACAGTTGCATGACGGCTCTTTTTATGTTTTACAGCGTGGGGCGTTTATCCCCTACCCTGCTCTTTGTCCTAAATATTACTCTTCCACAGTCTGCTTCTCGGAGTAGTCAATCACGTTGCGGCGGTTGGACTGGGCGCGGTCGTGCTCCTCCTGAGAACCGACGATAATCTTGTCGAACTCGCGGAGACCGGTTCCGGCAGGGATGAGGTGACCGCAGATAACGTTCTCCTTCATACCCTCAAGACGGTCTGACTTGCCGCGGATGGCTGCCTCGTTGAGCACCTTGGTGGTCTCCTGGAACGAAGCGGCCGACATGAAGCTCTTGGTCTGCAAAGCGGCACGCGTGATACCCTGAAGTATCTGCGTGGACGTGGCGGGAACGGCGTCGCGCACCTGAACGATGCGGAGGTCGCGGCGTTTCAGGCTTGAGTTCTCGTCGCGCAGCTTGCGGGCGGTGACAATCTGTCCCGCCTTGAGCGTCTCGCTGTCGCCGGCATCCACAACCACCTTCTTGCCCCAGATGCGGTCGTTCTCCTCGGCGAAGTCGAGCTTGTCAACCATCTCCTGCTCAAGGAACGTGGTGTCGCCCGGGTCGTTGATCTGAACCTTGCGCATCATCTGGCGCACGATAATCTCAAAGTGCTTGTCGTTGATCTTCACACCCTGCAAACGGTACACATCCTGCACCTCGTTCACGATATACTCCTGAACGGCGGTGGGACCCTTGATGGCGAGGATGTCGCCCGGGGTGATGCTTCCGTCGGAAAGCGGAGTGCCGGCGCGCACGGCGTCGTGCTCCTGCACCAGGATCTGCTTTGACAGGGAAACGAGGTACTTGCGCTGGTCGCCGGTCTTCGAGGTCACGATAATCTCGCGGTTACCTCTCTTCACCTTGCCCATTGTCACCTCACCGTCGATTTCGGAAACCACGGCAGGGTTAGACGGGTTGCGCGCCTCGAACAGCTCGGTCACACGGGGAAGACCACCGGTGATGTCACCTGCCTTACCCACGGAACGAGGAATCTTGACGAGCGTCGTACCGGTAGCCACCTTCTGACCGTCCTCAACAACGACGTTACCTCCCACCGGAAGGTTGTATGTACCCACAACCTCGCCGTTCTCATCAACGATGTCGCAGGTAGGCACCTTGGTCTTGTCCTTAGACTCAGTGATGATGCGCTCGGTAAGACCCGTCGTGTCGTCGGTCTCGCTGTGGTAAGTCACGCCCTCTATCACGTCGCGGAATTTCAGGGTACCGGCGTACTCCGTAACGATAACGGCGTTGAACGGGTCCCACTTGGCGATGACCTCTCCCTTGGCAACCTTGTCGCCGTGCTTGTGGTAGAGAGAGCTACCGTAAGGCACGTTCATCGTGGAAAGCACGATGTCGGTATGCGGGTCGATGAAGCGGATTTCGGCAAGACGGCTCACAACCATCTCGCACTCCAAGTCGCTTCCGTCTTCTGATTTCTCAATGAAAGGAACGGTACGGAGTTCGTCGAACTCAATCTTCGCGTCGTTCTTCGCCATGATGGTGGCGTTGGCAGCCGCGTTGGCGGCGATACCACCTGCGTGGAACGTACGGAGAGTAAGCTGAGTACCCGGCTCACCGATAGCCTGGGCGGCGATGACACCCACGGCCTCACCCTTCTGCACCATGCGGCTCGTGGCGAGGTTACGACCGTAACACTTCATGCAGACACCATGCTTGCTCTCGCAGGTGAGCACGGAACGGATTTCCACGCTCTCAATCGGAGAGTCCTCGATAGCCTGTGCGATCGGCTCGGTAATCTCCTCGCCGGCAGCAACGATGAGGTCGCCGGTGGTAGGATTAACGATGTCGTGTACAGACACACGGCCGAGAATGCGCTCATACAAGGTAGAAATCACCTCATCGCCGTTCTTCAACGCCGTGCATACAAGTCCGCGCAGCGTGCCGCAGTCCTCCTCGTTGATGATAACGTCGTGCGACACGTCCACAAGACGACGGGTAAGATAACCAGCGTCGGCAGTCTTCATGGCGGTATCGGCAAGACCCTTACGGGCACCGTGGGTAGAGATAAAGTACTCAAGCACGCTCATGCCCTCCTTGAAGTTCGACAAAATCGGGTTCTCGATAATCTGCGCTCCCTCGGCGCCGGCCTTCTGCGGCTTCGCCATAAGTCCACGCATACCGGCAAGCTGGCGAATCTGGTCCTTAGAACCACGGGCGCCGGAATCCAACATCATGTAGATGGCGTTGAAGCCCTGGTCAGCCTCGGTCATTTCCTTCATCAGCACGTTGCCAAGGTCGTTGTTCACGTGAGTCCACGCGTCGATAACCTGGTTGTAACGCTCCTTGTCGGTGATGAAACCCATATTGTAGTTGTCGGTAATCTGGCGAACCTCCTCGTTACCGCGCTCCACAAGGGCTTTCTTCTCCTCGGGGATGATAATGTCGTCGAGGTTGAACGAAAGTCCCGCGAGATATGCCATGCGGTAACCAAGGTTCTTGATACCGTCGAGGAACTCACAGGCGCGGGCAAAGCCCACCGACTTGATAACGTCGGAAATGATGTCGCGCAAGCTCTTCTTCGAGATAACCTTGTTCACATAACCCACCTCGTCGGGGATGATGCCGTTCACGATTACACGGCCGACGGATGTCTCGACCATGCGCTGAACGTAGTTGCCGTTCTCGTCCACGTCCTTCACGATGACCTTCACCTGAGCGTGGAGGTCGCAACGCTTCTCGTTGTGGGCGATGATAGCCTCTTCGGGACCGTAGAAAGTGAGTCCCTCACCCTTTGCGCCCGGACGGATCTTAGTGATATAGTAAAGTCCGAGCACCATATCCTGCGAAGGCACGGTGATAGGCGCGCCGTTGGCAGGGTTGAGGATGTTGTGGCTCTGGAGCATCAGTATCTGCGCCTCAAGCACCGCCTCGTTGCTCAGGGGGAGGTGAACGGCCATCTGGTCACCGTCGAAGTCGGCGTTGAACGCCGTACATGCCAACGGGTGAAGCTGGATTGCCTTGCCCTCGATGAGCTTGGGCTGGAACGCCTGGATACCCAGACGGTGAAGTGTCGGGGCACGGTTAAGGAGAACCGGATGACCCTTCATCACGTTCTCAAGGATGTCCCAGATAACCGGCTCGCGGCGGTCCACAATCTTCTTCGCGCTCTTCACCGTCTTCACGATGCCGCGCTCGATGAGCTTGCGGATGACGAACGGCTTGTAAAGCTCCGCCGCCATGAGTTTCGGCAGACCGCACTCGCCCATTTTCAGCTCAGGACCTACGACGATTACGGAACGCGCCGAATAGTCCACACGCTTACCGAGAAGGTTCTGGCGGAAGCGTCCTGCCTTACCCTTCAATGAGTCAGACAAAGACTTCAGCGGACGGTTTGACTCGCTCTTCACCGCGCTGCTCTTGCGCGAGTTGTCGAAGAGGCTGTCCACTGCCTCCTGAAGCATACGCTTCTCGTTTCGGAGGATAACCTCCGGGGCCTTTATCTCGATGAGTCGCTTCAAACGGTTGTTACGTATGATGACGCGGCGGTAGAGGTCGTTGAGGTCGGATGTGGCGAAGCGTCCACCGTCGAGCGGCACCAGCGGACGGAGTTCCGGCGGTGTCACGGGAACGATCTTCATAATCATCCACTCGGGCTTGTTCACGCCGCGGCTTGTGCGGAACGCCTCCACTACCTGCAGACGCTTCAGGGCCTCCGTCTTGCGCTGCTGCGAAGAGTCGCTGTTGGCGCGGTCGCGGAGTTCGTATGACAGGGAGTCGAGGTCGATGTTCTGAAGCAAGTCGTAGATAGCCTCCGCGCCCATCTTGGCAACGAACTTGTTGGGGTCGCTGTCGTCGAGGTATTCGTTGTCCTCGGGCAGATGGTCGAGGATGTCGAGATACTGGTCCTCAGTGATAAGGTCCATCTTGTGAGAGCCTTCCACCTCGTTGCCCTCGGCATCCAGCTTGCCCTCCATGAGACCGGGCTGGATAACGATATATTTCTCGTAGTAGATAACCGCGTCGAGCTTCTTTGTGGGCAGACCCAGCAAATATCCTATCTTGTTGGGCAGCGAACGGAAATACCAGATGTGGGCTACGGGAACGACAAGTTCGATGTGCCCCGTACGCTCGCGGCGCACCTTCTTCTCAGTAACCTCCACACCGCATCGGTCGCAGACGATACCCTTGTATCTGATGCGCTTGTACTTTCCGCAGGCGCACTCGTAGTCCTTTGTCGGACCGAAGATGCGCTCGCAGAACAGACCGTCGCGCTCCGGCTTGTAAGTGCGGTAGTTTATAGTCTCCGGCTTGGTAACCTCGCCGCATGAATTCTCGAGGATTTCCTCCGGTGACGCAAGACCGATGGTAATCTTCGTGAAATTACTCTTTATCTTTGTTTCTTTCTTGAAAGCCATAATTCTTGTTTATATATAGTATGTAAAGAGTTTGCCCAATTAGTCGAGCTTGATGCTCAGTCCCAGACCGCGAAGCTC
>CAVHWJ010000182.1:0-4161 GCA_963639565.1 uncultured Prevotella sp.
AATGTGCCTTCACGTCACGGAAGGTGTTGGCGGTGCCGCCGATGATGAAGTCCGCGCCCAATATCCTGCGCGCCTCGGCTATGGGCATATCGTTCTTGCCCAAGTGTACGCCGTCCGCCCCCACCTCTTTCACGAGTTCCACCCGGTCGTCGATGATGAACACGGCGCAAGCGGCGCGGCACAGCTCCTTCACCTTGCGCGCTATGGGTCTCACCTCCTCGTCGGTAGCCCCCTTCATGCGCAGCTGAATCCAGCGGCAGCCGCCCGCCAGAGCGTCGTTGATGCCTTCGAGATAGCCCTTGCTGCCGGTGCGGTGCGAAATGAACTGCATCTGGCAATGGCATAAGGCATAAGCTTTTTCCATGCCTTATCCTCCGCAGAAAGCCTTGATGATAACGATGTCGGCGCCGGCGGCCACTGCGGTGCTTTCCCACTCGCCGCGCGGCACCATTTTATTGCTCACGGCTATGGCGATGCCCTTGTCGGGGAGCGCAAGCTCCTCGGCGAGTTGCTTGATGTTTAGAGCCTGTGTCTCGGTCTCTTTGTTGTTGATGGTTACTTTCATTTTGCAATTCCTTTAAAGATGATGAATGAAAAACACGGAAATGCCTCTGAAAGTGAGGAAAGGACGAAGCCCCTAATCCATGCTGTCGTTGCCATGGAATAGGGGCTTCTTTCTTGAATATAACCTTTATGGTATCAATTCCCTGCGGCAGCATTATCTGCGTCAGGTTCGATGGGTATAATCTCAGCCGAATTTCTCAGCACCCCGTGATAATCGTCGGCAAATGTACCGATAATATCATCAAGCCGTATCAAAAGCCGTCTTCTTTTATGCGATATTAACGGTTGTTTGCCACATGGTGAATATTTCTTAACCGTTATGTTGGCGCAAAGGGGCGTTTCTTCTCTGGCAGAGACTTGTTTTGGCGGCGAATCGCGGTGAAGGATGTCGCCGGGGAGCAAAATGACAGGCGTTTATCCCCATTTATCGGTATATTTATTCAGAAAAGGTGGAAATGCAAACAAAAGTAAATGATTTTGGGCGTTTGGGCGTTATATCTATAAAAAAGGTTCGTATATTTGCAAACGATAGACTTATCACGCGATTATTAACAAACAATTATCCTGTTTAATTATATGACTAACAAACACTCATTGTTCATTATCGGAACGGCAACGTTTCTCACGCTCACGCCGTTCGGCATCCTCAAGGCACAGGCCGAGAGGGCGCAGAAAGAGTTTGTGACCGCCGTTGCGCGGCAGTCGGAAAAACCCCACAAAGTGACCGGGGAGGAACTCCGTGCGCGCCTCGCCGAGTCAAAGGCCAAGCACCCGCTCCTCTACAAGCGTCTGTTGCCCACCAAGGTGAAGCGCGACAGCCTCGTGCGCCTGAACCGCTGCATCGAGGCCGGCGTGAAGATAAAGCAGACGGGCAAGAACAACATCATACTCCGTGCCGCCGACGGCGAGGAGAAGACCCTCTGGGGCAACGTGCTCTACGACAGCACGTGGGGCGACCAGGTGGAATACGGCATGTATTCGTTTGACACCAAAGCCCCCATCACCACCGAAAAGCTCTTCGGCGATGTCTTCTGCCGCGCCACGGGAGGTGGTTCGTGGATAGGCAACGAACTGTATTTCGTGATGTACCAGAATATCTATGGCTTGGACTATGTGTATCTCTACAAGTATAACACCGACACATGGACGGTGCTCGACGAGGAGCGTCTCGAAGACATGAAGCTCGTGGCAAACGAGACCGCAATCGCCGACGACGGCACGGTGTACGGATGCTTCCTCGACGCCGACGGAGTGAACATGGAGCTTGGAGTGGCTGACTACGCCAACAGGACACGCTCCACCATAGGCCGGCTGAAACACGCCTACGTGGCGCTGGGCATCACCAAGGACAACGTGCTCTACGGAGTGGCGAGCGACGGCAACCTCTACCGCATCGACACCGCCAACGCCGGCGAGACGCTGATAGGCTCCACAGGCAAGCAGCTCGAAATGAGCGACGGCAACTACTACTGGCAGAGCGGCGAGATAGACCAGTCCACCAACACCTTCTACTGGGACTGCGTGGACGCAGACCAGAAGTCCACGCTCTACACCGTGGACCTCGCCACCGGCGCGCTCACCGAGGTGGGCGATTTCGCCAACAACGAGATGATCGCCCTGCTCACCGTGCCAAAGCCGGCGGCGGCCGACGGCGCGCCCGCGGCGGCAACCGGCCTGACATTCGACTTCCCCGAGGGCGCGCTCACCGGCGACGTGTGCTTCAAGGCACCCACAAAGACCTTCGGCGGCAGCGCAATAACCGACAAGACACTCAAATACTCAATACTCATCGACAAGACCGTGGTGGCGACAGGCACCGCCGCTCCCGGCACCGACGTGCGCCAGAGCGTTACGCTCGCCAAGGGCTACAACAACGTTACGGTGGTGATGACGAACGGCGAGGGCGACAGTCCCAAACTCGCCGGCCGCTACTATGCCGGCTTCGACGTGCCGGTGTCCACGGGCGGCGTGGAGACAGTGCTCGACTCAGCCACAGGCAAGGTGACGGTGACGTGGCAGGCGCCCGACAAGGGCGAGAACGGCGGCTATGTGGGCGGCGTGACATACACCGTGAAACGCTACCCCGGCGGCGACACCGTGGCGGAGAACTACACCGACACCACCTTTGAGGAGACACTGCCCGCAGGGGAGCTGAAGACCTACGCCTACGGCATAACGGCCGACAACCACGGAGAGCAGGGCGAGGAACAGGTGAGCAACTACGTGGCATACGGCTCCGCCATCACCCCGGCGTTCCTCGGCGGCTTCGACGACCCGGGCGAGATGGCATATTTCACCGTCATCGACGGCAACGACGACGGCGTGACGTGGGGCTTCGACAAACCGCGCATAATAAACGACTTCGACGGCGCGGCGTGCATCAAGCGCGGCGAGGACAAGGTGGACTTCGACGACTGGCTCGTGAGTCCCGCGCTGAAGCTGGAGGCCAACCACGAATACAAAGTGTCGTTCAGGCTGAAGGGGCAGTACAAATATTATGAGGAGAAATTCGAGGTGAAATACGGCACCGCCCCCACCGTGGACGGCATGACGGAGACGCTGATGCCGGTGACGAAAATCGAGTCGTCAGACTTCGACACCAAGAACTTTACGATCAAGGCTGACAAGGACGAGATAATCTATCTCGGCTTCCACGCCCTCACCGGCAAGGCCGACGCTATGGGAATATACGTGGACGACGTGTATGTGACGGCCGGCGTTCACCAGGACGCGCCGGCAGTGGTGGAAGACCTCAAGGCTGAACCCGACGCCGGCGGCGCACTCAGCACCAAGATAACCTTCACCGCCCCCGACAAGACACAAAGCGGCGGCAGCCTGACGGCGATAACCGGCTTCCAGCTGCGCCGCAGCGGAGTTGTGGTGGCTGAGATACCGGCGGCAAAGCCCGGGGCGACAGTGACGTTCACCGACAACTCGCCCAAGAACGGCATCAACATTTACAGCGTGGCGGCGGTGAACGACAAGGGCGCGGGCTTCTTCTGCGGTCCTGAGGCGGTGTATGTGGGCGAGGATATGCCCACGGTGCCCGTGAAGGGCAACACGGAGACCGGCGACACGTCGGTGCGCTTCAACTGGACGGCTCCCGCCAAGGGCAAGTACGGCGGCTACCTCAACCCCGAAAACATGACATACTCCGTGGCTGAACTCGGCGGTTCAGACTACTACAAGACTTACGACGAGGTTGGTTCCGTGAAGGGCAAGACGTATTACGACTACGCCGTGAACACCAACGAGGACGTGGACCAGGACACGAAGACGCTCTATGTGAACGCATCCAACGCCTACGGAGAGAGCGACTATATCCCACTGCCGTCGTTCATCATCGGCAAGCCCTACACCATACCGTTCTCCCACAGCGTGAAGAACTATATGTTCTACAGCATTCTCTGGACATCCGGCGGCACGGGCAAGTCTGACTTCGAACTCTCAACGGAGTCGGTGGACAACGACGGCGGCAGCTTCTACCTGAAGCCAAAGAACGCCGACGACATTTCATATCTCGGTTCGGGCAAGATTGTCCTCGGCGGCGCGGTAGCCCCCAAACTGATGTTCCACTACAAGGCCAGCGCGGC
Organism: uncultured Prevotella sp.; assembly: GCA_963639565.1. Lineage (GTDB taxonomy): Bacteria > Bacteroidota > Bacteroidia > Bacteroidales > Bacteroidaceae > Prevotella. The sequence continues at coordinate 4,158 of CAVHWJ010000182.1, forward strand.
AAGC
>CAVHWJ010000182.1:4438-5705 GCA_963639565.1 uncultured Prevotella sp.
ACGTTACGGTCAGGGTGAACAACTTCGGCGAGAGCAGCGCGAAGAAATACACCGTGAGCCTCTATGCCGGCGACAAGCTCGTGGAGAGCAAGAAGATTACGGCGGAACTGCCGGCTTACCGCTTCGCCGACGTGGTGTTCGATTTCCACAGCAACGTGCTCGACCAGAACGAGTCGGTGGAACTGAAGGCGGTGGTGGACTACTCCGCCGACCTCAACGAAGACGACAACACGGTGTCGGCAACGGTGAAATACACCACCAGCGAGAAACCGCAGCCCGACAGGCTGGACGTGGGAGTCTTGACCGACGGCATACTCCTTGCATGGACACCTGTCGCCGCAAGCAACGAGACGGTGACGGAGGGCTTCGAGGACGGCACGTCGTGGGCGCAGGACAGCTTCTGCGGCTTCACGTCGAAGGCTGAGAACTCAGGCACCACGGGAGGCGCGTTCGACAGCTACTCTTACCCGAACCAGGGTTCCAACTACGGCTTCATGCTCTTCGACCCGACAAACGGATGGCTCACCGACGCGCAGCTCAGCCAGGTGCCGGAGTTCAAGGCGCATAACGGAGGCAAGTATCTGGGTTCGTTCTACCGCGTGGACGACGACGGCTATGACGTGAGCCAGGACAACTGGCTCTTCAGTCCCGAACTCTCGGGCGACGAGCAGGAGGTTGCCTTCTATGCCAAGAACACCAACGTGGACGGCTATACCTACAAGGAGACATTCGACGTGCTCTATTCAACGACCGACAAGAACAAGGCGTCGTTCACCAAGATAGGCGACACCCGCGAACTCTCCGACGGCAACTGGCAGGAATTTAAGGTTTCGCTGCCAGCCGGCGCGAAGTATTTCGCCATTAACCACAACACCTATACATGGGACGCTCCGTTCTTCTTCATGGTGGACGACATCACCTATACCAAGGGGTCGGGCAAGGTGACGGGCTACAACGTCTACCGCGACGGCAAACTCCTCGGCACTGTGGATGCCTCAACGTCCACCTTCACCGACACCGAGGTTAAGGCCGGCGACACCAATACATATATATATGGTGTAACCGCCGTGTACTCCACCGAGGAGTCGGCAGCAACCCTCGCCGCACCTGTAATCCCGTCGGGCATCGACGGCGTTGCGGCTGACGGCAAGACCTTCGACGTGTACACCACCGAGGGCTTCTGCGTGGCAAAGGGCGTGAAAGACCTGCGCTTGCTGAAGCAGGGCGTTTACGTGGTGAACGGCCAGAAGGTTGTTGTGAAATAAAA
>CAVHWJ010000183.1:0-1478 GCA_963639565.1 uncultured Prevotella sp.
TCCTCGGTCTGTCCGTCGGGATAGTTCGTTATCACGAGCTTCACGGGGTTCACCACAGCAGACACGCGAATTGAGCGGGCGTTGAGGTCGTCCCTCACGGCTGCTTCGAGCAGTGCCATGTCGTTGAGGGCGTCAAACTTGGTGTAGCCTATGCTGTCGATGAACTTGCGGATGCTCTCGGGCGAGTAGCCGCGGCGGCGCATACCGCAGAGCGTGGGCATACGGGGGTCGTCCCAGCCGTCCACGAGATTCTCGTCCACCAGGGCGTGGAGCTTGCGCTTGCTCATCACGGTGTAGGTGAGGTTCAGTCGGTTGAACTCAATCTGCCTGGGGCGGAAGTCGTTCATGTTGTCGGCCTCGCCCTTGTATTCCTTGAGGTAGTCGATGAACTTGTCGTAGAGCGGACGGTGAGGCACGAACTCGAGGGTGCAGATGGAATGTGTCACGCCCTCGAAGAAATCGCTCTGTCCGTGGGCGAAATCATACATCGGGTAGGCGTGCCACTTCGTTCCCGTGCGGTGGTGCGGCGTGTGTATGATGCGGTACATTATCGGGTCGCGGAAGTGCATGTTGGGGTTCGCCATGTCGAGCTTCGCCCTGAGCACCATAGAACCCTCCACCGCCTCGGGCGTGTTCATCTTTTCGAAGAGCGCAAGGCTCTCCTCCACGGGGCGGTCCCTGTACGGCGACGCCGTGCCGGGCTGTGTGGGCGTGCCTTTCTGCTGCGCTATCTCCTCGCTCGTCTGCTCGTCGATATACGCCTTGCCCTCCTTAATCATCCATACGGCAAAGTCCCAGAGCTGCTGGAAATAGTCCGACGCATAGTATATGTTGTTCCAGTGGAAGCCCAGCCACTTGATGTCGTTGAGAATGGAGTCCACGTATTCGGTGTCCTCCTTGCTCGGGTTGGTGTCGTCGAAGCGCAGGTTGCACGTGCCGTTGTATTTCTCCGCCACGCCGAAATCCATGCAGATGGCCTTGGCGTGTCCGATGTGGAGGTAGCCGTTAGGCTCGGGCGGAAAGCGCGTCTGTATGCGTTTCGCGTTCTTGCCGTCCTCGAGGTCTTTTTCCACAATCTGTTCCACGAAGCTCAGGCTCTTCTTGCTTTCTTCGTCTTTGATGTTCTCGGTATTTGCCATAGTCGGAAATGTGTTATGTTTGTTGTTTTGTTGTTTTTTCGTATTACCAATATTGCAAAGGTATGCAATTTTTTGCTTTAAACGTTCCAGTTGTCCGCAAATTCTCTTATGGAACGGTAAATCATGTCCGCCCCCTCGTCGAGGAGCGCGCTGTCGGGCAGCGGTCCGGTGTTCACTCCCACCGTGAACACCCTGGCTCTCACCCCGGCCCTCACGCCAAGTGGGGCGTTTTCCACCACCATGGCCTCCCACGGCTGTGCGCCCGCCTTTTGCAGTCCCTTTAGATACGGCTCGGGGTCGGGCTTGCCGTGTTCCACGTCGAGGGCGGTGACGATGAGG
>CAVHWJ010000183.1:2160-3792 GCA_963639565.1 uncultured Prevotella sp.
GTTACCTTAACCCGACAAGGCCCGGATTGTTTCCGAGCCTTGTGTGTAAGTCATTTAATATCCGCGCTAAATCAATAGCTGCGGGCAATAATCACGCGTTTCGTGGACGGTTTTCCCGACACCATGTCCACGCCCGGCGTCTGCTCCACGTTGAACGGTATGCAGCGTATCGTGGCCTGTGTCTCCTCCTTTATCTTAGCCTCCGTTTCGGCTGTGCCGTCCCACGGGCAGATGAAGAAGCCGCCGTCTTTCACCTTCTCCTTGAACTCCTCGTAGTTGTCGCACTCGTAGATGCGCGAGTCGCGGTATGCCTTGGCCTTCTTGAACATGTTTTCCTGTATGTCCTTGAGCAGCTGCTCCACGTATTCCACGATGCCGTCGAATGAGCGGGTTTCTTTCTCCAGCGTGTCGCGGCGCATCACCTCGATAGTGCCGTTCTCGTAGTCCTTGCCTCCCATAACGAGCCTCACGGGAACGCCCTTCAGTTCGTAGTCGGCGAACTTGAATCCCGGACGCTTGTTGTCCGCGTCGTCGTATTTCACGCTGATGCCGGCTTTCCTCAGGGCATCAATCACCGGGGCGAGCTTCTCGCTGATGGCGTCGAGCTGTTCCTGTCCCTTGGTGATAGGCACGATTACCACCTGTATCGGGGCGAGCATCGGCGGAAGCACCAGTCCGTTGTCGTCGGAGTGTGTCATTATGAGCGCGCCGATGAGACGTGTGGAAACGCCCCATGAGGTTGCCCACACGTATTCGGGCTTGTTGTCCTTGCTCAGGTATGTCACCTCGAAAGCCTTGGCGAAATTCTGCCCGAGGAAGTGGCTCGTGCCGCTCTGCAGTGCCTTTCCGTCCTGCATCATCGCCTCTATGGTGTAAGTGTCGAGCGCGCCGGCGAAACGCTCCGTCTCGCTCTTCACGCCGCGCACCACTGGCACCGCCATATACTGCTCGGCGAAGTCGGCGTAGACGTGTAGCATCTTCCTTGCCTCTTCCTCTGCCTCCTCCTTTGTGGCGTGGGCGGTGTGTCCCTCCTGCCACAGGAACTCCGACGTGCGCAGGAAGGGGCGCGTCCTCATTTCCCAGCGCATCACGTTGCACCACTGGTTGCACATCAGCGGCAGGTCGCGCCACGAGTGGATCCAGTTCTTGTATGTGTTCCATATAATCGTCTCCGATGTGGGGCGTATTATCAGTTCCTCGTCGAGCTTCGCCGCCGGGTCCACTTCCACGCCGCTCTTGTCTTCCTTGGCCTTCAGGCGGTAGTGTGTCACCACGGCGCACTCCTTGGCAAAGCCCTCAACGTGTTCAGCCTCCCTGGAGAGGAATGACTTGGGGATGAGAAGGGGGAAATAGGCGTTCTGCGCGCCAGTCTCCTTGAACATCCTGTCGAGCTGCTGCTGCATCTTCTCCCATATAGCGTAGCCGTAGGGCTTGATTATCATGCAGCCCCTCACGGGCGACTGCTCGGCAAGGTCGGCTTTCGTTACCAAATCGTTGTACCACTGGCTGTAGTTCTCAGCCCTCTTAGTTAGTTGTTTCAGTTCTTTTGCCATATCTAATGATGTCTTTTGTTTTCGCTGTCATTTATACAATGGTGCAAAATTACGGAAAATCATCCGAATTTCAAAAAAC
>CAVHWJ010000183.1:3942-5680 GCA_963639565.1 uncultured Prevotella sp.
GTGCTCGGCGCGCTGATGATAGACAAGGACGCGTTCACCGTCGTTGGTGAACTGCTGCATCCGGAGACGTTCTACGAACCGCGGCACCAGAAGATTTACGCCGCCATACAGAAGCTCAACATCGACGAGCGGCCGGTGGACATACTCACCGTGATTGACGAGATGAAACGCGAGGGTACGCTCGAGGAGTGCGGCGGACAGGCGTATGTGGTGGACCTCAGCGCGCACGTGGCTTCGTCCGCCCATATCGAATACCACGCCCACATCCTCCAGCAGAAATACATGGCGCGGCAGCTCATATCCTTCGCCAGCGTGGTGGAGACAAAGGCTTTCGACGAGACGGTGGACGTGGACGACCTGATGCAGGAAACGGAGTCGAGCCTCTTTGAACTCTCGCAGAAGAACATGAGGCAGGACTACACGCACATCGACCCCGTGGTGAACGAGGCGATACAAATCCTGCAGAAGGCGGCGCAGAACAAGGGCGAGCTGACGGGCATCCCCACGGGCTACCACAAGCTCGACGACATGACGGCGGGGTGGCAGGCTTCCGACCTCATCATCCTCGCCGGGCGACCTGCCATGGGTAAGACTGCTTTCGCCCTCTCTCTCGCCAAGAACATGGCGGTGGACCACAATGTGCCGATAGCGTTCTTCTCTCTTGAGATGAACAATGTGCAGCTGGGCAACCGTCTCATTTCCAATGTGTGCGAGATTGAGGGTAAGAAAATCCTCAACGGTCAGCTCGACGACGAGGAGTGGAAAAGGCTCGACGCCAATGTGGGGAAGCTTCAGAACGCCCCGATTTATGTGGACGACACGGCCGGTATGTCTATCTTCGAACTGAGGACTAAGGCGCGCCGCCTCGTCCGTGAGAAGGGGGTGAAGATGATAATGATTGACTACCTCCAGCTGATGAACGCCAACGGCGCGAAGTTTGGCAGCCGACAGGAGGAGGTGTCTACCATAAGCCGTTCGCTGAAGGGGCTTGCCAAGGAACTCAACATCCCGGTGCTCGCCCTCTCGCAGCTTAACCGTACGGTGGAGAACCGTGAGGGTCTGGAGGGCAAGCGGCCGCAGTTGAGCGACTTGCGTGAGTCGGGTGCCATCGAGCAGGATGCCGACATGGTGCTCTTTGTCCATCGCCCCGAATATTACCATATCCTCACCGACGAGCATGGGCGCGACCTCCGCGGCATGGCGCAGATTATCATAGCCAAGCACCGTAAGGGAAGCACCGGCGACGTGCTTCTCACTTTCAAGGGGGCGTTCACCCGGTTCCAAAACCCCGACGAGAACAGTTACCGTCCTGCCGGGATGGACGGCGAGATTATCGGCAGCAAACTCAACGGCGGTGACGACACGCCGCCGCCCTTCATGGACGGCATGGACGCTTCGATGCCGCCGGCGCCGTTCTGACAAGCGGCGATTTTTTTTGTAAATAACGACAGTATTAAAAAAGAAACGTAAAGGAAATGAACATAGACAATATCCTTCAAAAACTCAACATAGAAAGTCTTAACAAGATGCAGATCGACGTGGCGCGCGCCGTGTCAATGACCGACGGCGACATAACCGTGCTTTCGCCGACAGGCAGCGGAAAGACGCTCGCCTATCTGTTGCCGGCGGTGTTCCGCCTTAACCCGGTTCTCGACGCGCTGCAGATGGCGGTGATTGTGCCTACGAGGGAACTCGCCAGGCAGTCGGTGGAGGTGCTGCGCTCCATGGGCGTGCCGCT
>CAVHWJ010000184.1:0-5658 GCA_963639565.1 uncultured Prevotella sp.
TAAAGAGTTTGCCCAATTAGTCGAGCTTGATGCTCAGTCCCAGACCGCGAAGCTCGTGGAGCAGCACGTTGAGAGATTCCGGAATGCCCGGTGTCGGCATCGGTTCGCCCTTGACGATAGCCTCGTAAGCCTTTGAGCGGCCCACAACGTCGTCTGACTTGATGGTAAGGATTTCCTGAAGCACGTGGCTGGCTCCGAAGGCCTCCAGTGCCCAGACCTCCATCTCTCCGAAACGCTGTCCACCGAACTGCGCCTTACCGCCGAGGGGCTGCTGCGTGATGAGAGAGTACGGACCGATAGAACGGGCGTGCATCTTGTCTTCCACCATGTGGCCGAGTTTCAAGAAGTATGTGATACCCACGGTAGCCGGCTGGTCGAATATCTCGCCCGTCTCGCCGTCGTAGAGGTGCATTGAACCGAGGTTAGGCAGACCAGCCTTGTCAGTCCACTCCTTGAGGTCGTCGAGTTTCGCTCCGTCGAAGATAGGAGTGGCGAACTTCACGCCGAGACGCTTGCCGGCGGCACCGAGGATAGCCTCGAAAATCTGACCGAGGTTCATTCGTGAAGGCACACCCAGAGGGTTGAGCACCAAGTCCACGGGACGGCCGTCTGGCAAGAACGGCATATCCTCCTGACGCACGATCTTCGACACGATACCCTTGTTACCGTGACGTCCGGCGAGCTTGTCGCCCACGCCGATCTTACGCTTCTTGGCGATGTAAACCTTTGCCATCTGGAGGATGCCCGAGGGCAGTTCGTCGCCGATGGTGATGGCGAACTTGCGGCGTTTGTTCTCAGCGTCAAGCAACTTGGCCTTCTTGAGGAAGTTGGTGATGAGCTTAGAGATAAGACCGTTGGCGTGCTCGTCCTCAGTCCAGTTGTTCGACTGTATTCCCTCGTAGTCGAGGTTCTTCAGCTGGGTGGTAGTGAACTTGCTTCCCTTGGTGATGATTTCCGCGCCGGAATAGTCCTTGATGCCCTGCGACACCTTACCGTCGGTAAGAGTGAGCAGCTTGTCCACGAGAATATCCTTCAAGTCCTCGACCTTAGCCTCGAACTCCTCGTCAATCTTGGCAAGGATAACCTTGTCCTTCTGCTTGGAAGCACGGTTCTTGATAGCGCGCGAGAACAGTTTTTTGTCGATAACCACACCGCTCAACGACGGGTTGGCCTTCAAAGAAGAATCCTTCACGTCGCCGGCCTTGTCGCCGAAGATAGCGCGGAGCAGCTTCTCCTCGGGCGAAGGATCGCTCTCACCCTTAGGAGAAATCTTACCGATAAGTATGTCGCCCGGCTCGACGCGTGCGCCGACGCGGATGATACCGTTGTCGTCGAGGTCCTTCGTTGCGTCCTCGCTCACGTTAGGAATATCATTGGTGAACTCCTCAACGCCGCGCTTCGTCTCGCGCACGTCGAGAGAGAACTCGTCCACGTGGACTGACGTGAGCACATCCTCACGCACGATACGCTCGTTGAGCACGATAGCGTCCTCATAGTTGTAACCCTTCCAAGGCATGTAAGCCACGAGCAGGTTGCGTCCCAGTGCCAGTTCGCCGTCCTCGGTGGCGTAACCCTCGGTGAGGATGTCGCCCTTCTTCACGCGCTGACCCTTGTTGCAGATAGGACGCAAGTCAATGGTCATGTTCTGGTTGGTGCGGCGGAACTTGGGAATACGATATTCCTTGAGAGCCGGCTCGAAGCTTACGAACTCCTCGTCCTCGGTACGGTCATACAGAATACGTATTGTGGTAGAGTCCACATATTCTATAACACCCTCGCCCTCGGCGGTAATCATCGTGCGCGAATCCACACACACCTGGCGCTCGATGCCGGTACCCACGATAGGAGCCTCGTTGTGAAGCAAAGGAACGGCCTGGCGCATCATGTTGGATCCCATCAACGCACGGTGAGCGTCGTCGTGCTCAAGGAAAGGAATAAGACCGGCGGCGATAGAAGCTATCTGCTGCGGAGAAACGTCCATCAAATCCACGTCGGAAGGCGGCACCACAGGGAAGTCAGCGTCCTGGCGGCACTTCACCACCTCGCGGATAAACGTGCCGTCGTCGTTCAGCGGAGCGTTGCCCTGACCGATAACGTGAGCCTCTTCCTCCTCGGCTGTGAGGTAAACCACATCCTCGTTCTTCAAGTCCACTACGCCGTCCTTAACGGTACGGTAAGGAGTCTCGATGAAACCAAGCTCGTTAATCTTGGCGTACACGCAGAGAGAAGAGATAAGACCGATGTTCGGGCCTTCAGGACTCTCGATAGGACACAGACGGCCATAGTGAGTATAGTGAACGTCGCGCACCTCGAAACCTGCGCGCTCCCTCGACAGACCGCCGGGGCCAAGAGCCGAAAGACGACGCTTGTGAGTGACCTCGGCAAGCGGGTTGGTCTGGTCCATGAACTGCGACAGCGGGTTCGTTCCGAAGAACGAGTTGATTACGCTGGAGATAGTCTTGGTGTTAATCAGGTCGGTCGGCGTGAACACCTCGTTGTCGCGCACGTTCATGCGCTCGCGGATGGTGCGGCTCATACGGGCCAAGCCGATAGAGAACTGGTTGCTCAACTGCTCGCCCACAGTGCGCACGCGGCGGTTGCTCAAGTGGTCGATGTCATCGACGGTAGCGTTTGAATTAACCAGCTGGATGAGATACTTGATAATCTCTATAATGTCTTCCTTGGTCAGGATGCGGACATCCATGTCCGTGTCGAGACCCAGTTTCTTGTTGATACGGTAACGGCCCACATCTCCCAAGTCGTAACGCTTGTCAGAGAAGAAGAGGTTCTGGATAACCTCCCTTGCGCTCGCGTCGTCAGCCGGGTCAGCATTGCGCAGCTGGTGGTAGATATAGAGCACAGCCTCCTTCTCGGAGTTACTCGGGTCTTTCTGCAGGGTGTTGAAAATGATAGAGAACTTGGCTGCGGTTGCTGCATCCTTGTGCAGAAGGATGGTAGAAGCCCCGCTGTCGATGATGTCGTCCATGTTCTCCTTGGTAATGACAGTCTCACGGTCCATGATGACCTCATTACGCTCGATGGAAACAACCTCGCCGGTGTCCTCGTCCACGAAGTCCTCGTTCCAGCTCTTCAGCACGCGGGCGGCGAGAGTCCTGCCCACAGCCTCCTTCATGTTCTTCTTGTTCACCTTCACCTCCTCGGCGAGGTCGAAAATCTGGAGGATGTCCTTGTCCGACTCGAAGCCGATGGCACGGAGCAGGGTGGTAACGGGCAACTTCTTCTTACGGTCGATGTAAGCGTACATCACGTTGTTGATGTCCGTGGCGAACTCAATCCAAGAGCCCTTGAACGGGATGATACGAGCGGAGTAGAGCGACGTGCCGTTGGCATGCACACCCTGACCGAAGAACACGCCCGGAGAGCGGTGCAGCTGAGAAACCACAACGCGCTCGGCGCCGTTGATCACGAAAGTGCCGTTGGCAGTCATATAGGGGATAGTCCCGAGGAACACGTCCTGGATGACAGTGCCGAAGTCTTCATGCTCAGGGTCCGTACAGTAAAGTTTCATTTTAGCCTTCAAGGGCACGCTATACGTGAGGCCGCGCTCCAGACACTCGTCGATGGTGTAGCGGGGCGGGTCGATATAGTAATCCAGGAACTCAAGCACGAAATTGTTACGGGTGTCGGTTATAGGGAAATTCTCCGAGAAAACCTTATACAAGCCGTCGTTCTTGCGTTCCTCAGGCGGAGTGTCTAACTGTAGGAAGTCTCTGAAAGACTTTAACTGCACATCAAGGAAATCCGGATACGGCATCGGATTTTTGATGCTGGCAAAGTTTACTCTGTTATCAACGATTTTAGAAGCCATTAGAGATAATTGTTACCGTTTTGTTTAATCCACCATTTCAGTCACCATTTGAATGGAGAGAACGATAAGATCTGCCGTGGTGGTAAGCGACAGAAATGTAAAGACACAAAAAGGTTAAGACTCTCCGATTGGAAGAATCTTAACCTTGAATATTTTTAAAGCATCAATTACTTGAGCTCTACCTTAGCACCAGCCTCTTCGATAGTCTTCTTCAGGTTCTCAGCCTCAGCCTTAGCCATGCCTTCCTTCAGAGTAGAAGGAGCACCGTCAACCAGCTCCTTAGCCTCCTTCAGACCGAGACCGCAAGCCTCCTTAACGGCCTTAACAACCTGCAGCTTAGCGCTACCAACCTCAGCGAGGACTACATCGAAGGAATCCTTCTCCTCTGCCTCAGCAGCAGCACCAGCAACCGGGCCAGCAGCAACAGCGACAGCTGCTGCAGCAGGCTCAATTCCATACTCGTCCTTGAGGACTGTTGCCAACTCGTTTACTTCCTTAACTGTCAAATTTACCAATTCTTCAGCAATAGCTTTGATATCTGCCATTTTATTCTAAATTTTAATGTTTTTTAAATGTTAATTGAATGACTTTAATTTGGGTTTATTCAGGACGCTCGCCTAAAGTCTTAAGCACACCGTGGATAGTGTTTGCGCCTGACTGGAGTGCAGAAACGACGTTCTTTGCAGGAGACTGCAGCAAAGCCACAATGTCTGCGATAACCTCGTTCTTGCTCTTGAGAGCAGCCAGTTCCTCGAGCTTCTCAGCACCTACGAAGATACCCTCCTCGGCGTAAGCGCCCTTGAGAGAGGGAACACCCTCCTTGGCGTAGCCCTTGAGCAGCTTTGCGGGAACGTTGGCGGTGTTGCAGAACAACATTGCCGTGCTACCCTTCAAGCAGCTGTAGAGAGGTTCGAAATCAACGTCTGAAGCCTCGAAAGCCTTGTGAAGCAACTTGTTCTTCACAACAACCATCTCAATCTCACTCTTGAAGCACTTGCGGCGCAAGTCGCTTGTCTGGCTTGCGTTCAGTCCGTGAACGTCCACCAGGTAGAAATGAGCATATTCCTTAAGCTTTTCGCCAAGGTCAATGATAATAGTATCTTTTACTTCCTTTTTCATCTTACAAAACTTTTAGAGTTATTCAACTGATTTAGGATCAATCTTGATACCCCTACTCATCGTGCTTGAAAGATAGATACTCTTGATATATGTACCCTTAGCAGCAGACGGTTTCAACTTAATGATAGTAGCGATGAACTCCTTGGCGTTCTGATAGATCTGCTCCGGTGTGAAGGAAACCTTGCCGATAGACGTGTGAACGATACCGGCCTTGTCAACCTTGAAGTCAATCTTACCAGCCTTAACCTCCTTGACAGCCTTTGCGACATCCATAGTCACGGTACCGCTCTTGGGGTTAGGCATGAGTCCGCGGGGACCGAGCACACGGCCCAAAGGACCGAGCTTGCCCATGCAAGAAGGCATAGTGATGATAACATCAACGTCAGTCCATCCACCCTTGATCTTCTCGATATACTCGTCGAGACCAACATAATCAGCGCCAGCTTCTTTGGCAGCAGCCTCAGCATCAGGTGTGCAGATGCAGAGCACGCGAGTGGTCTTACCAGTACCGTTGGGCAGTGTCACGACACCGCGCACCATCTGGTTAGCCTTGCGTGGGTCAACACCCAGACGCACATCGATATCAAGAGAAGCCTCGAACTTGGTGGTGGTAATTTCCTTTACCAGCTCCGAAGCCTCCTTCAAAGAGTATGCTTTCCCTGCTTCAATCTTGTCAGCTACTGATTTTTGATTTTTTGTCAGTTTACTCA
>CAVHWJ010000185.1:0-5627 GCA_963639565.1 uncultured Prevotella sp.
AGTCGCTCACCTTTGAGTCGTCGTAATAGAAAGTGTACTTGTACATATCGTCAAGCCCGTAATACTCCGTGGGCATCAGTCCCACGCGTTCCCCCTCGGGGGCGACATAGCGGCACCTGAACTCGTAGTTGCCTGTAATCGGGAAGAAGAAGCGGTTGAGGGTGACGGCCTGTCCCGGCACCCAATCCTTTTCAACGGCGAGCAGAGTCTCCTCGCCCGTGTCGCGGTTCACCATATACACCCTCATTGTCACCGTGCCGTCATTCTTGTTGGCGTAGCTGTACTTGGGGGTGACAAGCAACAAGAGGGTGTTGTTGGGGATGTAGTTGCAACCGTTTGCCTTCACGTCGTCGGCCTTGTAGGCGGAATATTTCGCATACGCCAGACTGCTGCCGTCGAGGACAGGATAAGACGGCTGCTCCTGCACGTCGATATAGAAATCCCCTGCCAGGGTGACGTTCTTCTCGTCCTCCGCCAGTTCCACCTTATAGCGTCCTGCCGGCATCGAGAAACTGTTGTCCACGTTCTTAGGCTCGCACTTGGCTACTATCGTCGAGGTATAGCCGTCGTAGATATGCTTGAAGGTGGATTTCTCCGTGTTCTTGTACAGCTTTCCTGTCTCCACGTCCCTGAAATACAGCGTCGTTCCGTGTGAGCTGCCCTTTCCCGTGAGGTAGAGGTAGAAAACGGTCTTGGCGTAGATCTCGCTCGCCGGGGTGACGCTCTGCACCGTAAGGGTCTCGTCGATGTCCTCGCCCTCCAGTCCGCGGAGAATCATCCCCGCGCCGTTGTTCACAATCTCCATTGTGGGGATGAACGCCTTGGGGGCGGGACACAGCAGTGTGTTTCCGCTCTCGTCCTGATAGGCGAGGCGTATGTCATACACGCCGTCGTCCACCCCTGCCGGAACGCTGCTGAAACCGTGTTTCAGGTTCCAGCGGTTAATGCCCGGGAAACCCGAAACGCTCTGGTTGTAGTAGCCGCCGGGCAATATCTTCACGATGTTGCCGTCTTTGGTGAGCACCGTGGTGAAATACGTCTGCTTGCTGTCGTAGGAGTTGCGCGTGAGGTTGAAATACATATAGTCCTTGCCGGTTACGACACCGGGCGTATAGCCCTTGGCGGCGACACCCTCAGCGGTTTTCCTTTGCGGACTATGCACCGCGTCGCCACGGCTGCTCGTCCAGTCGTAAGGCACGAAAGTCTGGTAGACGATTTCCTTGTAGTCCGTCTCGCGCGGCTGTATGCCGATAATCATCGCGTGCTGGCAGCGGAAGCCCTGCTCATAATTGAACGAAAGTCCGGGGTTGAGGATAGCCACGTCGTAATATCCGTCGCCGGTGCCGCTCCATCCCCAGTTCACGTGGACATAGTTCTTGTCGTCGATGCCGTCGATCACGAAGCAGTGGCTCGTCTCGGGGTCGAGTATCACGCCGGCGCCGCTCTCAAGGTCTGACGCACTGTAAATAATCGGCCGTCCGGCCTCAAGCTCCTCCTGTATCATGCCCATCCACTTGCTTGTGGAAATGCGGTAGTCGCTCTCGGTGAACATATCAATGGCGTAATTGTATTCGCGCGGCACATACATGCAGTCGAAGTTATAGTATTTGTTGAGAGCCACAAAGGGAATGGTGGCCGACGTGCCGCTGTAACCGTATTGCGCCTTGCTCGCAATGCCGCACTCCAGCATCAGCTTGCCCACGGCGTCTTTCTGCGCCTGTGTGGCGTTGCCGTCATACACGTCCGCCATGTTGCCCCAGTCGTATGTCGTGGTGGAATAGTCAATGTCGTATTCCGTCTCCGAATCGAGGTGGGCGTAATAAAGGCTTCCGCCGCCCTTCCTGTCCTGGTGGTAATAGTTGAGCACCTGCGCCAGCGCGACAGGCACACAGCCCACCAACGCCGTCTCCTTGCCGTTGGAGGGGCATTTGCAGTTGAACGGCGCCGACTGCCCCCACTTCGTCTTCACCAGCGGGGCGACGGGCGCGACGGCGGGTCCCGTCCATGTGGGTTCCGTGGTGGCAAGCTCGGTGCTCTGCGCCATGGCGCGGCGGTAGCCAGTCAGCCAACTCTTCATCGCGTCGGGCATATTTTCCGCGTCGATGCTCCCCGTGTCGGAATATCCGGCGATTGCGGTGTTGCCGTTGCCTGTGCATACAAGGGCGAAGCCACCGCCATCGGCGTTGAAGGCATACACGTTGCCCTCCTGCGATGCCGCCGTGGCGTTGCCGCCTACGGTCTTCGCAGAATTGAAACTTTCGCCGACAGGAACACAGGTGAGCCTCATGCCGCTCACCGCCTTCCGCTTCTGCATGAACTGCAGCGCGGCGTTTCTCGCGTCGTCTTCAGTCTGCGCGCACAGCGGCAAAGCCAGCAGCGCGGCTGCCCACAAGATAAGATGTCTTGGATTTTTCATAAACGTCAGTTTTTTATGGTTAATAACTTGAACACTTCTCCAAACAGTCCTTTGGAATGTATGCGGTGAATATCGTCCCTATGCCTTCTATTATCATGCCCACCCGTGTCTGTCCCTTGATGCGGCATATCCTGCCCTCGAAGCCGGCGAACTTCCCCTTTATGATTTTCACCCTGTCGTCTTTGGTGAAGTTGAACCTGTCGCCGGCGACGAAGAGCTTGCCGTCGTCGTCCACCGTGTTCCACCTCACGAAGAGAGCCATCTGCCTCTCGGGTATCACGAGCGGCGTGATGCCTTTCGGTCCTATACTGTTTCCGCTTTCGTCTTTGTGGGGGATGTAATAATGGTGGAGGAAACGGAGCTTGCCGCGGCCGACGTACTTTTTCATTTCGGCTTCGGTGCTTTTCACGAAAAGGAAATTGGGTATCAGCGACACCCTGCGGCGCGTCTTCTTACCTTTATGTATATAGGTCTGAGTATGCAAGGGCAAAAAGGTCTCGATGCCCAGGGCGTCAAGGAACTCCTTGGCCTTCCGCTCCTGTCCGTAGGCGGCGCGCATCAAAAACCAGACCGCCCCTTCTGCGCGGTCGGCAGAAGAGGCGGTCTGGATATAGTGGGGGGACACCCCGATGTGTAACTCATTAGGGGACGCAGGCGGTTTCACCCGGCTGCCGGAAGGGGATTCTTCCCTCGTTTTTTGTCCTTTCAGCAAAGAGACAGGCCGTTTTACAGGCATTGATTATGTATGACAGGCATATAAAAAAGAAAGCGGGGATCATACCCGGCCGCCCGCTCCACAAACTGAGGCCCTGAGACTGCCCATCACCGTTGAACGAGCAACCTCAGACCCCACGCCGATATGATGTATGAACGAGCATACTATCACACACGTGGCATCCGCCGGTTGCATTGTCCTTGACGATGATTGAAATTTCTCAGGTTTCAGTTTGTCCCGAACAAGCGCCTTAGCAAACGCCTTCCCATTATATTGATGTGTCCCTACCTCCCGCCGTGTCCGAAATCCCCTCTTCATCCGGAGACCCGGCCGGCATCGGCATGGAATACATTTGCAAATTTACGCTATTTCTGCATAAAAACAAACTTTTCGGTTCTTTTTCCGCACCGTGCGGCAATAAAAAGGGCTGCGCGAAACCAATTCGAACAGCCCTCTGCCAAAATATACTTGTCTAAAAGTAAACGTATGCCTTTTATTTATTTGCCCGTCACTGCCTTCACAGTGCCGGTGCAGGCGGTCTTCACAGCCTTGGCGTTCTGCTTGCAGCAGTCTGCCGTTGCCTTGGCCTTCTTCTTTGTCGAGTCGGCCTTTGCCTTTGCTTTCTTCTTGCAGCACTCGCCCTTTGCCTTTACGGCCCCGGCGGTGGCGGCGGTTTCAGCGTCCACCTTTGCCTTGCAGCACTTGGCGGCAGTCTTGCAGTCGCTCTTTGCCTTGTCGCACACTTCCTTTGCCGTGCAGGTCTTCTGTGTCGTCGTCTGCGCGTTTGCGTTTGCCGAGAAACACATGGCAGCCATGACAACCGCCATTACAATAGACTTCTTCATTTTCTTTTTCCTTTCTTTAAGTTTAAAAGTTGTGGCGCGGCTATATTGCCCCACCTTATTAATTATATATGGCGTTTTATTTTCTTCTTATCACCGCCGCAAAGTTACTCCATACCGGCATACCTCAAAAGGTTTTTGTGTTATTAAAGTATAACGCATGGTCAATATATCTAAAATCGCCAACTGGCGGTTGTCTAAGCGTCTTTCGCCGCTATGGAGCGCAGGGCGAACCACACGTGGCGCAGGGCGGTGGGCAGTGTGCCGTAGTATTCCGACATGATGCGGAAACGCTCGCGCAGCGAGGCGCGGTGGTGGCGCGTGGTGGTGCCTTCCTTCAGGTAGAGGGCGAGGAGAAGGTGACTGTTGAGGAGGCGCAGACGGCAGTTCTCAGCCTTTCTCATTATCCTTATGCACCAGTCGAAATCGGAGGAATAGCGGTAAGTGGTGTTGTAATGCACCGCCCGGGCGATGTCGGCGCGCACGTAGAAAGCCTGATGGCACACGAGCATGCCGTGGCGGAACGACCGCCACGAGAGTTCAGCGGGGGGCTGAAGGCGGCGGTGGCAGAGGAACTGCCCCTCGCCGTCCACTATGTCGGTGTTGCCGTAAACCACCGCCGGCAGCTCTTCGCCGTCGCCGGTGTTGGCGGCCACACATTCGGCGAGTTCCGCGAGGGTGTCTTCGGAGGGCAGCGCGTCGCCGGCGTTGAGGAAACACACGTAGTCGCCGGTGGCGAGGGAGAGTCCCTTGTTCATGGCGTGGTAGATGCCGTCGTCGGGTTCAACGAGGAGCTTCGCCTCATGCCCCGTGTCGGAGGCGAGGGTGCGCTCCAGGTAGTCCTGCGCCATGGCGGCGGTGCCGTCAGACGACGCTCCGTCAATGATAATGTGTTCCACACTGCTGTATTTCTGGCTGAACACCGATTCGAGGGTTCTGCCAAGAACTTGCGTCGCGTTGTAAGTCACTGTAACCAAAGTGATTTTCATCATAGTTTATATCGTTTTAGTGCCATCGCCTGGTTGTAAGCCTCGATGTACTTCATGGCGACGGCGTGTTGGGAATAGTTTTCGTGTACTTTCTTCAGGGCGTTGGCGGCGAGTGCCGTGCGGTCGGCGTCGAGCAGCACCCACTCCATGCCGCGGGCGAGGTCGTCCGCGCTTTTGTATTCCGCCACGTAACCGTTGTGCTGGTGGTCAATCATTTCGGGTATGCCGCCGGTGTTGAAGCCCACGCACGGCACGCCGCACGCCATTGCCTCCATGATGGTGTTGGGGAGGTTGTCTTCGAGCGAGGGGAGCACGAACACGTCGGCTGAGTTGTATATGGCGGCGATGCGCCTTGGGTCGCTAACATAGCCGAGCGGATATGCCGGCAGCGGCAGCAGCGGAGCGATGTCCTCAGCCTGTCCGCCGAGCACCGCCACGCCCGTCGTCTCCTTCATTTCGGGGTGTCGCTCCACCATTTTGTTCAGGGCCGCCACGAAATAGTCCATGCCCTTGCGCCCGTCGGTGACGCGCTGCGACACGAAGAGTATTATTCGCTTCGCCGCCGGCAGTCCCGCCGCGAGCCTCGCCTTCTCCCTGTCTTCGGGGGCGAACATCCTTGTGTCAATTGGGTTCGGCACGCTGATTATCTTCTGTCCGGCGAGCAG
>CAVHWJ010000186.1:0-5588 GCA_963639565.1 uncultured Prevotella sp.
TCTGACTATGTGCATATCATTAAAGAAAAAACGCTAATTTTGTGCATTGTTAAAGTATTTCTTGATATAGACGAACATGAAGAAAATAGTGGTACTTACCGGCGCAGGGATGTCGGCGGAGAGCGGACTGAGCACTTTCCGCGACGCCGACGGACTGTGGGAGAACTATCCCGTGAGCCGCGTCGCCACCCACGAGGCGTGGGAGAGCGACCCCGACTATGTAAACGATTTCTACAATATGCTGCGCGGCAAACTCCTCGCGGCGAAACCCAACCGCGGGCATGAGCTGGTGGCTAAGTTGCAGGAGCGGTACGACGTGTGCGTGGTGACGCAGAACGTGGACAACCTGCACGAGGCGGCAGGGTCGAAGAACGTGATACACCTGCACGGCGAACTGATGAAGGTGTGCTCCTCGCGCGACCCCTACAACCCGCATTTCATCAAGACCCTCACGCCGAGAAACCTCACCGTGGCGCACGGCGAAAAGGCCGGCGACAACTCCCTGCTGCGCCCCTTCATCGTGTTCTTCGGCGAAAGCGTGCCGATGATTGAGCCGGCGATACAACAAGTGGAGACCGCCGACATCTTCGTTATCATCGGCACTTCGCTCAACGTCTATCCTGCCGCCGGGTTGATAGAATACGTCAGGCCGGGCACTCCAGTGTATCTCATCGACCCCAAGCCAACGCGCGCCGGAGGACCGCACGACATCCGCCAGATTGTTAAGGGAGCGTCGGAGGGAATGGAGGAACTGACGAAAATCCTCTGTGAGGAATAAGGTATAGCTACAATTAATGAAAATTCGTGGTTAATTTACGAAAATTTATGTTCAAAAGAAAACTAATATTTTTTTGACACGAATAGCCATAAATTAACCACGAATTATTCATAAATTAATTTTGTCAATACTAATGTAATGATGAATAGTTACCAAGGAACATTTTTTTTGAAATAAAACAAAGACAAAAGATAAATGGAAAACAAAGACAACTTGCAACTCCCTGACAACGCATTCAGGGAACTGAAGCCGGGGGAGAGCTACGAGCCGATAATGAGCCCGAAGAAGACTTACCCCGAAGTGAACCTGTGGTCGGTGTCGTGGGGCATCGTGATGACGATGCTCTTCTCCGCCGCCGCCGCTTACCTGGGGCTGAAGGTGGGACAGGTGTTCGAGGCCGCCATCCCCATCGCAATCATCGCCGTTGGCGTGTCCACGGCGGCGAAACGCAGCAACGCCCTCGGCGAGAACGTGATAATACAGAGCATCGGAGCGTGCTCGGGAGCCGTGGTGGCGGGGGCGATATTCACCCTGCCGGCCATTTACATCCTCCAGACGAAATATCCCGAAATGAGTGTCTCGTTCTTCAAGATATTCCTCAGCTCGCTCCTCGGCGGCGTGATAGGCATCCTCTTCCTCATCCCCTTCCGCAAGTATTTCGTGAGCGACATGCACGGCAAATACCCCTTCCCCGAAGCCACCGCCACAACACAGGTGCTCGTGTCGGGAGCAAAGGGCGGAAGCCAGGCCAAGCCGCTGCTCATCGCCGGCATCGTGGGCGGACTGTATGACTTCATCGTGGCCACCTTCGGGTGGTGGAACGAGAACTTTACTTCGCGCTTCATAGGTTTGGGCGAGACGGTGGCTGAGAAAGCAAAGCTCGTGTTCAAGGTGAACACCGGGGCGGCAGTGTTCGGCCTGGGATATATCGTGGGACTGAAATACGCGTTCATCATCACTCTCGGTTCGCTCGCCGTGTGGTGGCTGCTCGTGCCGGGGATGTCGCTGCTGTTCCACGACCAGGTGCTCAACCTGTGGAACCCCGACATAACGCAGACCGTGGGCAGCATGTCTCCCGAACAGATTTTCACCTATTACGGCAAGAGCATCGGCATCGGCGGCATCGCCATGGCCGGCATCATCGGCATCATCAAGAGCTGGGGCATCATAAAGGGCGCGGTGTCGCTGGCGGCGCGCGAAATGAAGGGCAAGGGCAGCGCAGTGGCAGAAGTGGCACGCACGCAGAAGGACATCTCCTTCAAGCTCATCGCCATCTGGTCCGTCGCCGCGATTATCATCACCTTCATTTTCCTTTACGGCGTTATGGGCGGCAACCTCCTCTTCGCCGTGGTTGGCATACTGCTCGTCGTGGTGGTGTCGTTCCTCTTCACCACCGTGGCTGCCAACGCCATCGCCATTGTGGGCAGCAACCCCGTGTCGGGCATGACGCTGATGACGCTCATCCTCGCCTCGGTGGTAATGGTGGCTGTGGGTCTCAAGGGAACAGGCGGAATGCTCGCCGCGCTGATTATGGGCGGCGTGGTATGCACCGCACTGTCTATGGCAGGGGCTTTCATCACCGACCTCAAAATCGGCTACTGGCTCGGCACAACGCCGCGCAAGCAGGAGTCGTGGAAATTCCTCGGCACACTGATTTCCGCCGCCACCGTGGGAGGTGTGATGATGCTGCTCAACGACACCTACGGGTTTGCCAGCGGACAGCTCGCCGCTCCCCAGGCCAACGCCATGGCGGCGGTGATCGACCCGCTGATGAACGGCGTTCGCGCACCGTGGGAACTCTACGGCCTTGGCGCGCTGATTGCGATAATCCTTACCTATTTTAATATCCCTGCCCTCGCCTTCGCCCTCGGTATGTTCATCCCCCTGGAACTGAACACCCCGTTGCTCGTTGGCGGTTTCATCAACTGGTATGTCACCTCGCGCTCTAAGGACGCCGCCGTTAACAAGGCGCGCGGCGAGAAAGGCACGTTGCTCGCCAGCGGTTTCATCGCCGGCGGCGCGCTGATGGGCGTGGTGAGCGCGCTGCTCCGCTTCATGGGCGTGCAGTTTGATTTCGAGGCTTGGTGGGCAAATCCACTGTCAGAGATACTGTCACTCGCAGCATACGTGCTGCTGATATTGTATTTTGTGAAGGCTACAAAGGTAAAAGCATAATCCCCTTTCACCATAAAAAAAGCCGGCTCAATCGAGTCGGCTTTTTTTTTATCGGACAACTCGGACTACTCAGACGGCTCAGAGTTGTCCGAGAACTCTGAGCCGTCCGAGTAGTCCTAAAAACTCTCTACTCCACAACCACCTTCTTTCCATTAACGATATAAACCCCTTCCTTAGAAGGTTTCTCTATCCTCTGTCCCTGAAGGTTATACCAATCTTTACTTTCAGCGGTCTTCACATCATTGCTAACGTTGCGTATAGCGGTCGGCGGCGTGGTGTCTTCCTTCACTCCCACTGCGTCCCACGCGTCTTCCACGTCCCAGTATTCAGAGTCCTCGCCGTAGAGGTCGGCGGCGGCAAGCAGCGAACCCTTGCGGGCGTCCACGTAGTTGGTCTTCGGCGTGAGGTATTTCGTCAGACTGCGGTATGCCACCTGCACCGCCTTGTCGATGCCGATAGGATCGACAACCGGCTTGTCGCCCTGTCCCGCACCGTCGGAACCCTCGCAGAGCAGATAGAACCAGTAGTTCTGCACAGCACAGTTGGCGTGCTCGTCGGCACCGTCCACCCAGTCCTTGCCGCGGTAGTATATCGGACTGACCCTTGCGCTTTCCACCTTGTGGCTCAAGTCGCGCACGCAGGGTATCTTCAGCATCATCTCGTCGCCTATCATCCAGTTGTCAGCGGCCTTGCTGCCCTTCGCCGTCTTCTTCACGCAGATTGCCATGATGTCGGAGAACGACTCGTTCAACGCCGCCGACTCCGTTACGTAGTCCGACGTGAAGTCCCGTCCTTCAAGGTCGGAGGTGCAGTGTGTCACAAGGTGCGTAAACTCATGCGCCAGCACGTCTACCGCCACCACGGGCGACATCTCGTCGCCGTCGCCGATGCCGTATTCCATCACGTAGCAGTTGTATTGCGGGTCAAACTCCGCCATGGCGTTGTCGAGATACGGCATTTCGATGAACGGAGTGTGCTCCGAAGCGTAGATGATGTTGTATATCGGACCGCCTTTGTCGTCGTAGCTCTTGCGCCCCACGGTGTTCACATACCAGTCGTAGGTCTGCTGCATACCCCAGTGAATGTCCGCCACGGGGTCTCCTGTCGCCACCGTCAGCGTGTGTCCTGTGGTCACGTCGGTCTTCCAGTCGTGCTTGCCCACGGCGAGCGTTCCCATGCCGATACTGTCGAGACGCGTGTCGTCGCCCGTGTAGTTGTATTTCCACACCTCAATGCCGAAATCGTCGAAGTTGCAGAACGCCGACGGACCGCCGGCCACGTTGGGCTTAATGGTCACTGGCAGGTCGCTCGCATAGAAACGCTTAGTCTTGTCCATGGCTTCGCCCTTCTTGTTGCGCACCACCATATAGAGTTCCTCAAACTGGTCGTCCTGCTTGCTGATGCCGTCGAGGGTGTATTCCACGAGCTGCGTCATGGTGAGCAGTTTGTCCTTTATGGTGAACGGCGAGCACTGTTCCTTGATATAGCGTTCGCGGTCGTATAATTCCTTTCCGTCCGTGGTGGTGCCGCAGATGTAGTCTTCCTTGTCCACGCTCTTCGCGTTGTGCGCGTCAAGTGTAAAGATGTTCCTTGTCTCGTCCACCGTCAGGTAAGTGCCGTCAGCCTGCACGCCCACGGTAAGCGGCACCGTGCCGCTGTACAGCGAGCGTCCCTGTATCGTCTCCGTCAGGTTATGGCGGAGCGACAACGCCTTGACGATTTCTCCCGTCTCCGCGTCGGTGTAAACGTCGGCTCTCAGCACCGGGTCGTAGCGACACTTGGCGTAGCGGTAGCCGTCAGCCGTCTCCACGAGATACATCTTGTCGGTGTCGTCCATACTGGCATTGCCGCCTGTGCGCGCCACTGCCCTGCGCCTCACCTTAGGCTGCGCCGACTGTTCCATCACCACGCCGTTGGCGGATGTCACCACGCCGTTGCGGCCGTGCAGGATAACCATTGACGACTGCACCTCGTAGCCGTCCACATACTGCCGGTAGCGGATATGGCGGATGCCGAGGTCGTCGGTCTCGTCGCCGATGAGTTCAAACGTAGTGCCTTCCGGCACGTTGATCCACTCACCAAGGTGTCGCGCCGCGTCGTCCATGCCGATGTTCTTTTCTTGCAGCTTCAGCCAGAAATGTCCGTCGCCGGTCTCCGCCTGTACCGTCTGTGTCACGGCCGCCATCATCAGGCAAGCCGCGGCCACTGTCTTCATTACGGTTTTCTTTCGCATAATATTGATTTGTTTTTTATTTCATTCATCTTCCTCGTCGTCGTAGTCTATCCTGTCGAGACGTAGGTTCGCCTGAGCCTTCATCCACTCTGTGCCGTCATAGACAGACATATCGTCGAGCCCGCTGCGGAAAGGGGCTTTCGGTTTTACAGTGGTGCCAGGCTTGACTTGGATGTAGGAACTCTGCAACAGGTTTTCCGCACTTGTCGTGACCACGGTGACGCGCGGAGCGTTATATTTCCTTTTCATGTCCGTCGCGTCCTTAGCGTTTCACAACCTTTATTATCTTGCCGTCGGCTCTCTTCACGATGTTCAAGCCTACCGTCATGCGGCTCTTGCGGATGCCATTCACGCCGTAGATGCCGGCGTTGGCTGCGTCGGAGCTTACGCTGCTGATGCCTG
>CAVHWJ010000187.1:0-3368 GCA_963639565.1 uncultured Prevotella sp.
TGAAAAAACTACACGACAACGCTTGCCTGTAAACAAAAAATTACGTAACTTTGCAAACGATATGTAGGCAATACGTGTTGACGCACACACAAAAACAAATCGGTACGCCAGCCCAGCCGCACAAAAATGCAAAAAACTGCAAGAAAACCTATACAGACAGCAGGATTCTGAAGACTAACGCCACAAAAGGCTGAAAACAGACAACGACAAAGGCGGGCAACCCGTAGGCACGACAACGGCAATCAGCAACCATCAAAACCCAACGGCAACGCCCACACACCATAACGGAAAACAAACAAAAAAGACAAAACAATTTATAAACAGTTAATTGATTATGAAATTTTTATCTGAAAAGTCCGCTGACAACAAGCGCACGGCTGCCGCTCTGGGCATCGCCGTGGCTGCCTTGGCTCTGCCGGTGGCTACCAACGCAGCTGACTGGACCGGCTCGACGCCATCCGCAGCCAACAACAAGACCGTCTACCTCTACAACGTGGGCGCAAAGAAATTCCTCGGCAACGGTGAGCGCTGGGGTACAATGGCAGTTACCACCTACGAGGGTACGCCGTTCACACTCACCTATTCCAGCAACAAGATCATCCTCCAGTCGCAGGTGAAGGGACAGGGATCATCCACCAACGGATACCTCGCCATCATGGACGGCGTGAGTTCCGTGCACGACAAGCTCAACTACTTCACCGACCGTCCGTCCGACGACGGCACTAACCGCCAAATCACGGCAACACAGGTGACCACCGGCGACGGCTCGACCGTTTACCGACTGACATTCACAACGACCCAAAACACAACTTCTTCTTTCTACGGCAAGACCTACTACATGGCAAGCGATGTAGACGACACGGTAACGAGCCTCACGACGGTAGAAGGTGACGACGACAACTACAGCGAGTGGATAATCGTTACCGAAGAGGAGCGCAAGAACGCTTTCCTGAAGGCTGAGGCTGCCAACGCAAAGCCCGTGAACGCCACGTTCCTGATGTACGACTTCGACTTCGCCCGCAACAACCAAGCCTGCAAATACTGGAAGACAGGCGCTGACCAGAGCGGCACGCTCAGCTGGAACACATCAGCTGTGCGCATACCTACAGAAGCACAGGGCGTGACATACTACACACACACGTATACCAACACCCACAGTGCTACATATACATATACTGGATATCATTCTACGGATACTCAAACCCAAAACCACACCGCAACATACACCGTAACAAACACCCTCACTCCGGAGGAGCAGAAAGAGCAGACACCCACAATCACGGCATCCTGCGGCGGTGACACCTATACTTCTAATAGAAAAACTTACACCCACGAGGCAGAGGAAGTGGAGTTCACATACTCCTCATCCAGTGCAAGCTCCAGCATCGCGGCATACACCTACTACCTCGGCAACGGATACACAAACAGTGACGTAGAAACAGGTTACGACCCGATCACAGGCGAAGAAATCGGTTCCAATTCCGAGAAGAACCGCCAGTGCGCATACGGTTCAAAATGGACAGCCAACATCCACGGCAGCGAGGGATACGTAACGCAGACGCTCGAGAGCGCAAACATGCTGCGCAAGGGTTACTACCGCGTATCCTGCAAGGCGTTCACAACGGCAACAACGGGCAAGGTTCGCCTATGGGCAGCTGCAAGCAGCTCCGACGGCAACGGTTCTGCCGACGAGCAGGACAGCAACACAGCCTACGCTTACAAGGCGCTGCCCGCAATCACCGAGAACATCCCAGCAACATACGCTGACGCTTCTGACCTCATCAACGCTCTCAACGAGACGGCTTACGACGCTTCTGTAGTGGTTTACGTAAGCGACATCACTTCAAAGCAGCTCACATTCGGTATCTACGTGAACGGTGCCGACGCTACCGCATGGACATGCTTCGACAGCTTCGCTCTGCAATACCTTGGCGACCCTGAGCATGACCTCGTGCTCGACGAAGACCAGACCGACGGCAAGTACATCAACGCACAGGCTACCCCAGACAACGAGGAGCTCAAGACAAGCAACCTCTACCTCCACCGCACGATGAACGCGGGCAAGTGGAACTCGCTCGTTCTCCCCGTCGACCTCACCGTAGCCCAGGTCAAGGCTGCCTTCGGCGACCAGGTGCGCATCTCGCAGTTCGACGGCGCTACCGACCCTGAACGCCCGACAACAATCATCTTCAAGAAGATCAACGTCAGCCGCGACAACGACACCGAGACTGCTATCAAGGCTGGCGAGCTCTACCTCGTAAAGGTGGATGCCGACAAGGCAATGCCTACAGGTCTCGAAGCTAAGTCTGTTGAGGGCACTGACGTGAGCATCACCGACTACTACACCATCACCGGCGTAACATACATGAAGAAGACTGATGCCGACAAGATCAACTACAACAAGAAGCCCGAGAGCAAGGAAGGTGCCGAGATCTACACTGAAACAAACAAGATCAAGTTCGTGGGTACTTACGTAAAGCTCCAGCAAGGCGACTACATCCCCGCGAAGTCTTACGTACTCAACGGCAACAACCAGGGCGGCACAGCAGGCGTATGGTACTACCGCACCGTACCGACTCCTTCAAAGGGATTCCGCGGATGGCTGCAGAATGTTGACGGCAGCGATTCAGAATCGCTCACTTACGACATCGACGGCGTTGAGGAGACAGTAAACGGCTCTACCGACGGCATAGCAGAAATCGTCAACGGCAACCCCGACGCAATCAAGGGCGATGTATACACCCTGAACGGACAGCTCGTGAAGAAGGGCGCAACATCCCTCAACGGACTCCAGGGCGGTATCTATATCGTGGGCGGCAAGAAAGTCGTAAAGTAATATGCAACAGATTGAAGAACATAACACAGGACTGAATGCCGGGCAGCAGACCGCTGCCCAGCAAACGGACAACAAAGAAACAGATAAGACAATGAAAAAGAAGAAGTATGTAAAGCCCACAATCAAGGTAATCCGTATCGAGGGCGGCTTCAACATGATTGCTTCAAGCATCCAGAACATCGAAGGCGAGACTCAGTCCGGTATCGAAGAAAACGGCGAGGACGGCTTCGAGGCAGGATCAAAGGACAAGAAGTGGGGCGACCTCTGGGACGAATAAGCCTCACCACAATAACGCGGCTGCCGCCCACGCGGCACGCCGCACCATGAAACAAATGCGCTAAAAGGCTGCCGCCACGAGAGGAGGATAACGGCAACGACAACAGTTAAGACAGAAAAAGAAAGGCAAAAAGATAACCTTTCAGCGGCAGCCCCACGGCAAAAACGGCGGGAAGCAGCAACGGAGAAAACTCCGCGCTGCTCCCCGCTTTTTTGTTGGCTGGCGCCACAGGCTGTTAGTTTAGGCCTAATATGC
>CAVHWJ010000187.1:3649-5564 GCA_963639565.1 uncultured Prevotella sp.
CGCCGCCTGACGCGGCGTGAAGGTCTTCTGCCGCGCAGTGTAGCCCGTCTTCGCCAGCTCCGCCATAAGCGGACGGCAGTAGTTCATCCACCGCAGCAGACGGTTGGTGGCCGCCTTCCGCGACCGCGCCTCAGGGTAGTACGCCATCGCCAGCGAACACTTCGTGATTGTGCCACGCCCGTTGACGACACCCGCTCTCTCATTGTATCCATCCTTTTCCTTTCCCATAGTTTCAATGTTTTTATCTGTTCCAATTTTTCAAAAGTTTTTCAATCTTTAAGTCTTTAAATTGTTTTCCGTCTTTCAATTTTTTTCCCCGTCTTTAAATCTCTTATTGTTTCCACTCTTTAAAATTTAACTTTTTCCCCTCTTTAAAAATTTAAATCCTTCAAACCTTCGCTTTTCCAATCTTCCTGTATTCTCCTTGCGCCACCCTCTCCAGAAGTCCGAGACTTATCAAACGCTGGAGAAGACGGTAAAAGCCCCTTTGCGAAACGCCAAGTCCTTTCGCAAACTCGTCCATCTGCGAGGCACGGAACTCCTCCGGCAGCGCATCGTACAGCTGCATCTCCCTGTCGCCGGCTCCCCTGCGTGCGGCATGCGCCTCCTGCCGCTTATCCTCCGGCACCAGCCGCGCATAAACGTCGGTGGTGTGCGCAGCCAGCGTGTCGATGATGGTCAGCGCCGTGTGCAGGTCCTCGTCGCGGCACACCAGCGTCTGCTCCGCACCGGGAAACAGTCTTCCGTCGCTCCCGTCTTCCAAGCCGTCTATCTTCAAAGCTGCCACGCTTTCCAATCCTCCAATCTTCAATTCTTTCAACATCCCCGTTTTCGCCTCGCTGTAACGCCGCAGCATCGACAGAACCATCGCTATGCGGAACGCCGAGAGGCCCATGCGGAACACGAAGCTGCTGAACTCCTCGCCGTTCATGCCCGTCTGCTCCTCAAGCAGCGCACTGAAGAAGGCGTTGAACTGCTGCGCTTGTGCGGGGGTCAAAGAAAACTGCACCCCGCGCCCCTCCTTCTGCCTCAGCTCGCGGCAGATGGAGAACACGGCGTCGCCCAAAGAGGCTGCCACCTGGTCGAGCGTCTGCTCCTTCTGCCGGAACACGTCGTGCCACACGGGCGATCCCTCCAGGCGGTAGAAGCAGAAGCGCGAGCCAAGACCGTTCTCCACCTGCTTGAACAGAGTGTTCAGCTGACCCGGCGTCCCCGTGAGCAGTATGGCGAGGCGAGGCTCCTGAATCTCTATGTGCAGGTTGTCGGTGCGGCGGTTCATCGAGATGGGCTCGTGGTGGAAGGCGCAGCGCAGCTGCATCGAGTAGTCGCCGTAGTCGGAGCCCAGCATCGTGGACAGTGCGTCGCACTCGCTCTCGAACATCAGCCCCCATCCCCCGTTGTTCTGCAGCTCGTGGAAGAAGGCGGCGGACGACGAGTTGGCGGGTATCACGGGCGAGTGGTACACCGGCGGCTTCGGCTCCGCTCCCCTCTCCTGCCGTCCCTTCGGCGTACTGCCCATGGCCTCCCACCGCGCGTGGTCGCGGTCTGCCTGGTCGCGCTCCGCATTGTACGCCCGCAACACCTCCTGGCGCACAGGCTCGTAAATCTTGCGGCACGACGTCAGCTCGCCCTTGCCGCTGGCGGCAGAACCGTAAACAATCAGGTAGAGCGGCGGATAAACCGTCTTGCCGCCGTAAACGCCGTAGTAGTTGGGCAGCAGGCCCGACATCACCGCCAGTGCCGAGAGCAGCACCTTGTCCTTCGCCGCGGCAGTATCCATCTGCGCCGCCAGTGGCATCAGCAGCGGCGGCAGCGCACCGGCAGAAAGCTTGTCGGAAAACGTCGGCAGCTTTCCGCGGCAAGCCCCGTCAAAGGGTTCGCCAACGGCAGAGTGTTCCGTTTTTCCTCCAAGTGT
>CAVHWJ010000188.1:0-3187 GCA_963639565.1 uncultured Prevotella sp.
TCCGCTGGGCGCTCGACAACTGCAAGGACGACCTCGAGTTCCTCAACAAGATGATCGACAAGGGTCTCATCGCCCGTCTGGAGAGCGTGCTCAATTCCGACTTCGTGCGTCTGCCCTACACCGAGGGCATCAAGATCTTGCAGGAGGCAATCGCCAAGGGCAAGAAGTTCGAGTTCCCCTGCGAGTGGGGCGACGACCTCGCTTCGGAGCACGAGCGTTACCTCGTGGAGGAGTATTTCAAGAAGCCCGTGATAATGACCAACTACCCCAAGGCCATCAAGGCGTTCTACATGAAGATAGACGACGCTGAGAGCGGCTTCGGCGGCAAGAGCGGTCAGACCGTTCAGGGCACCGACGTGCTGTTCCCCCAGATTGGCGAGATTATCGGCGGCAGCGTGCGCGAGGAGAGCTACGACAAGCTCATGGCGGAAATCGACGAACGTCAGATTCCGATGAAGGATATGTGGTGGTATCTCGACACCCGCAAATACGGTTCATGCCCCCACGCCGGCTTCGGCCTTGGCTTCGAGCGTTTGATTCTCTTCGTCACCGGTATGCAGAACATCCGCGACGTGATACCTTTCCCCAGAACTCCCAAGACTGCGGAATTTTAAGGATAACCAAAAAATGGGGTGTGTCAAACGGCACACCCCATTTTTTGATGGAGAACGTTCTCCCAGAACTCCCAGAACTCCCAGCTCTCTCAGTTCTCTCAGACCTCTCAGGTTTCTCAGACAACTCCGAGCTGTCCGAGCTGTCTGAGCAGTCCGAGCCATCCGAGTAGTCCCCCGGCTATCTCCCGGCCAACTTTATCCCTCTCCCCCCTTCCTCCAGGGTAATCACTCTCTTCTTATACAGCTCCCCCACAGCCTTTTTAAACGCCTTTTTGCTCACCTGAAACCTCTCGTAGATTTCCTCCGCGTCGCTCTTGTCGCCGAGGTTGCAGTAGCCGTCGTTCTCTTTCAGGTAGTCGAGCAGGATGTCGGAGAGAGCTTTTGTCATCTTGCCTCCTGTGGGTTGCAGCGTCACGTCGATTTTCCCGTCGGGACGCACGTTATCGATATACCCCTTCATGCAGTCGCCCGAATGAACGTATTTGAATATCTGGTCCTTGTAGACAAGACCGCCGTATTTGTTGTCGATAATCACCTTGAAGCCCAGGTCGGTCTTCTGCCAAACAAGCAGGTCCACTTCCTGGTTGCGGTAGTACGTCGGCGCGTCGTCGCTCAGGTAGCGGTCCACCTTGGCGGAAGCCACTATGCGGTGGCTTTCCTTGTCGAGATGCACGTGTACGATGTATGAGTTGCCCTTCACCATGCGCATCTTCTGCTCGCGGAAGGGGCAGAACAAGTCCTTCATCAAACCCCAGTCGAGGAAAGCCCCGTACTGGTTCACCCACGCCACTTCCAAATAGGCGAACTCGCCCACCATTGCCTTGGGCTGCAGCGTTGTGGCGATAGGCCGCTCGTCCTGGTCGAGATACACAAACACGTCTATCGTGTCGCCCGGTTTGCAGCCCTCCGGCACATAGCGTGTGGGCAACAATATCTCGCCCTCGTCGCCGCCGTCGAGATACATCCCGAAGTCCATTTCCTTCACCACCGTCATGGTGTTCATTTCGCCGAGTTTTATTCCTTTCATTCCTTTTCCCCTCCTTTATTTTCGTCTTCAACAAGTTCGCCGTCTTTCATCTTTATCGTCCTGTCGGTGATGCTCGCCAGCGTCTCGTCGTGGGTCACTATCACGAAGGTCTGCCCCAGTTTGTCGCGCAAGTCAAAGAAAAGCTGATGCAGCTCCGCCTTGTTCTGCGAGTCGAGGCTGCCCGACGGCTCGTCGGCGAGTATCACCGACGGCTCGTTCACCAACGCCCTCGCCACCGCCACGCGCTGCTTCTCGCCGCCCGACAGTTCGTTGGGCTTGTGCTTGCAGCGGTCGGCCAGTCCCATGAAGTCGAGCAACTCCATAGCCCTCTTCTTCGCCTCGCCCTTTGATTTCCCGGCGATGAAAGCCGGAATCATCACGTTCTCCAGTGCCGTGAACTCGGGCAGCAGCTGGTGGAACTGGAACACGAAGCCGATGTGCCTGTTGCGGAAGTCGGCGAGTTTTCTGCGGCTCAGTTTCCCCACGTCGATGCCGTCGATTTCCACCGACCCGCCGTCGGGCTTGTCGAGCGTGCCTATAATCTGCAGCAGCGTGGTCTTGCCCGCGCCGCTCGGCCCCACGATGCTCACCACCTCGCCCTTGCCGATATGCAGGTCGATGCCCTTTAGCACCTGCAGGTTGCCGAAGCTCTTTGTTATGTTCTTTATGTCAATCATATCTTTTTGTCCTTTCTTCTCTTGTTAATCCAGTTGATGATGCTTGCGTACGCGCTGTCCTCGGTGTTCAGGCGCGGCGCGGTGAACGTCATGTCCTCGGGCGACTGTCCGTTCTGGTCGGGGAACACAATCATCAGGTTCTTGTCGCTGAAGTGTCGGTAAAGCTCCGCCGGCAGCTTCTCGAACGCCGGCTTGTATGACACCGTGCCTTGCCTTGCCGTCACCACCACAAGGATGTGGTCGTCGCTGAGGCTCTCGGCGAGCGAGGGGAACTCCTTCCAGTGCTCCATCAGCACGTATTCCGCCCTCACGCCCTGGTGCCTGTTGCGTATATATTCGTTTATCAGCGAGTTCGTCTCCATCCTGCCGTGGAAGATTATGCGGCATCCCATGTTCTCGGCGAGCCTCGCCAGCCGCTCTATCCAGCGGTAGAAGCCCTGCTCGAACTCCACCCTCGACGGCACCGCCACCACTATGCGCCGCAGCGTGTTCAGCGGCCTGTTGCAGCGGCAGAGTATTATCTGCCTGTTGAGCGAGTTCACAAGGCTCGGCGTGAAGAGACCCCAGAACTTGTCCGTCTCGCTCCTCTTCGTGTGCAGCCCCATGATGATTTCCGACGCGTCGTATTCCTTGAACGCGTGTATTATGCCGTTTGAAATGTTCGTCGCCAGACGGCTCTGCGTCTGCATCATCACGTCCGCCGCGCTCGCTATCCTCGACGCCCTCTCCAGCGTCTGCTTGCCGCGGCTTTGGTTTCGGTGGCTGTTCTCGTCGTCGTACACCACGTTGAGGCCGATAAGTCCGCGGCTCAGTTTGCTGTTGTGCATCATCAGCCCCAGGCTCATCAGCGTGTCCGTCTCGCCGTCGTG
>CAVHWJ010000188.1:3545-5560 GCA_963639565.1 uncultured Prevotella sp.
GCCGTGTGCCACCCGTAGAACAGCACCCTCACGTTTATCAGCATCCCCACGCCGATGAGGAAATAGGGGATGAAGAGGGCGTTGCCGATGAACTCTATGCGGTTCATCAGCGGCGACACGTGGGGGATGAAGCGGTTGAGGATGAGTCCGGCGAAGAACGCCCCGAACACCCCTTCCAGTCCGATAACCCCCGACACAGCCGCGCTCAGGAACAGCAGCGCCATAACGAAGATATACTGCGCCACGGAGTCGGAATACCGCCTGAGGAACCACCTCGCCATTCTCGGCAGCAGATACACGCCGCCGGCGACGAACGCCGCTATCTTCACGGTGAACAACGCCCAGAACGCGAGTCCCGCGCCGCCCCGGTCAAACGAACCCACTATCGCTGCCAGCACTATCAGCGCCAGCGTCAGCGCGATCATCGACGCTCCCACGCAGAGCGTCACCGCGGAGTGCCTTTGCAGGCCGTATTTGCAAACGATAGGGTAGGCGATGAGCGTGTTCGACGCCATTATGCTGCTCAACAGCAGCGACGCCGTGGGGCTGTAGCCGATGATTCCCGTGCAGGCCCAGTAGGTCAGGCCGAAGGGTATGGCGAACGTGAGCAGCCCGAACACCGCCACCTTCGCGCTGTTGCTGCGCAGTCCGTCGATGTCCATCTCCAGTCCGGCCAGGAACATGATGTAATACAGTCCCACCTTGCCGAAAAGCTCGAACGAGCTGTCCCTCTCCAGTATGTTCAGCCCGTATTTGCCCACCGCCACTCCGGCGAGCACCATCCCCACGATGTGGGGGATGCGCAGCTTGCCCATCACTATCGGGGCGGTGAGGATGATGAAGAGCACGACGAAGAATATCATCGTGGGGTCTGTTATCGGCAGATAATGCGCTATGCTTGGTGTCATTCCGTTCTCTTTTAGCTGCAAAGGTGCAAAAAAAATGTCAGAAACGTTCTCCCTTATGTATTGAAAGTTGTAAATTTGCAATAAGAAACTGCCGTTTTAAACATTTTGCGGCGCAAACCCTTTCACATTTGACAATTCAAACAAACAAAATAACTGATATAGAATGAAAGTAGCAATAGTTGGCGCGAGCGGCGCCGTGGGACAGGAGTTCCTGCGCATCCTCGCCGAGAGAGATTTCCCCATGGACGACCTCGTGCTCTTCGGGTCTTCCCGTTCGGCAGGCACAAAATACACGTTCAATGGCAAGGAGTATGAGGTGAAGCTCCTTCAGCACAACGACGATTTCAAGGACGTTGACATCGCCTTCACGTCCGCCGGCGGCGGCACGTCGGAGGAGTTCGCCGACACGATAACGAAATACGGGGCTGTGATGATAGACAACTCCAGCGCGTTCCGTATGTGCGACGACGTGCCTCTCGTAGTTCCTGAGGTGAACGCCGCCGATGCTCTCGACCGTCCGCGCGGCATCATCGCCAACCCCAACTGCACCACTATAATGATGGTGGTGGTGTTGAAGCCCATCGACGACCTGAGCCACATCCGAAAGATCCACGTGGCTTCCTATCAGAGCGCGTCGGGCGCCGGAGCGGCGGCAATGGCGGAGCTGCAGCAGCAGTACAAGGACTTGGTGGAGACCGGCTCAACGTCTCACGTTGAGAAGTTCCCCCACCAGCTGGCATACAACGTAATCCCCCAGATTGACAAGATGATGCCCAACGACTATACCAAGGAGGAGATGAAGATGTTTAACGAGACGCGCAAGATTATGCACTCCGACGTGCGCACCAGCGCGACTTGCGTGCGTGTCTCCTCGCTGCGCTCCCATTCCGAGAGCGTGTGGTTCGAGACCGAGGCCCCGCTCTCCGTGGAGCAGATTCGCAAGGCCCTGGAGGCTGCTCCCGGCGTTACCGTGAAGGACGACGCGCAGAACTACGTCTATCCCATGCCGCTCGAAAGTGCCGGCAAGGACGACGTTTATGTGGGACGCATCCGCAAGGACCTCGC
This sequence comes from uncultured Prevotella sp., assembly GCA_963639565.1. Classification (GTDB taxonomy): domain Bacteria; phylum Bacteroidota; class Bacteroidia; order Bacteroidales; family Bacteroidaceae; genus Prevotella. The sequence continues at coordinate 5,519 of CAVHWJ010000188.1, forward strand.
CGACGACAACGGCAACACCCTGTGGCTCACGGGCGACCAGAT
>CAVHWJ010000189.1:0-5521 GCA_963639565.1 uncultured Prevotella sp.
CACCCTCGCCGTCCGCATCCGCACGGCCGTCCGTTCTCGCGGCGCATTATCACGTGTCCCAGTTCGCCGGCCAGTCCGTCCGACCCGTATATCATCTGTCCGTTTGCCACGATGCCCGAACCCACTCCCGTGCCGAGGGTAATCATTATAAAGTTCTTCATCCCCCGTGCCACGCCGTAGGTCATTTCTCCTAATGCGGCGGCGTTCGCGTCGTTGGTGATGCGCACCGGCACATTGAGCCTGTCGCCGAACATCTTGGCCATCGGCACCGAGCAGTCGTGCGCCCACGCTATGTTCGACGCATAGTCTATCGTCCCGGTGTAATAGTTGCCGTTGGGCGCGCCGATGCCCATGCTCTCCATCTTTTCCATGCCGCCGGCCTCTTCCGCGATTTGCTTCACGGCCTCCACCGCCGCGTCCACGAAGTCCTCCGGCGTTGAATACTCCTTCGTCTTTATTGCTGTCTGCCCCAGGATATTCCCCTCAGCGTCCACTATTCCGAACACGGCGTTTGTCCCGCCCAAATCAAGCCCTATCGTATAAGGCTTCCCGATTGTCTGTGTTTCCATATAAAAGTATTTAAATTTTCACTCGATATAAGTTCTGGATATACGCGTTCACTTCCGACTGTGTGTTCATGTATAGGATATGCTCCTTTTGCTCGTCTGAAAAAGGATACATCCCGAAATTCTTTACGTAGTTCTTGGCATACGAGTAATAACCGGCTGAGTAAGGCTTGCTGGTGTTTTTCATATAATAGTCGAACACGCTGGATTCAAGCACTCTTTTCAAAAAGAGCAGTTCCGTTTCTGATTCGTTGTATATGGCATACCCGCAATAAATCATCATGTCGCGCTGTGACGTGTAGACGAAATGCGGCACGTCGCTCATGTAGGGGAACAGCAATTTCAGTCCCGTGTCGGCAATCGCTTGTGTCCTGCCGAAAGCGTACCACGCTCCGTAGTCGCCTTCGCCCTTGTCACGTGCGTCAAGCACGTCCCTGTGCAGCGACAAATACTCATACGCCTTTGGGAAACGGTCTTTGAAGAAAGTCTCCGTTATCACATTGTTGCTGTCGTCGTATGGCGTTATTATTTTCTCTTCCTTTACGGGTATGTCCGTTTCCGTCTTGACTATGTTAGGCTTGATGATGTCCCTGCAAATGGCCTTTTCGATTTGGTATTCCGCGCCGTCTTTCCGTAAGTAATAATAACGGCTGTCTGACCTTGTGGGCTTGAATATGAATATGTCATTGGCAAGCGTGGCTATGCCGTTTTTCATCACATACGTTTCTCCGAGCGGCGTTCCTGTATTCTCGATGAGGTGGATGTTTTCAAGTATGTTGCCCTCGTTGAGGTTCCACCCGCGGTGGTTGTCAAGCAAAGAGAAGTCAATCTTGTTATATTCAGGCTGTTTCTGTGCCTGAACGTCGGCGATGTCAGTCTTGGCGTAGGCGATGCAGTCGCTTTGTTTCTTTGACAGGAAAGCCAAACAGGTATAGGCAAGTTTTTTCTTAAAAACCTTCTGCTCGCCAAAGTCGATGATGTTCACGGAGATACCGTTATCCGTAAGGTAGTCGCGAAGCCCCCTTGCGTTCACGCTCTTGAAGAACGTGTTTACCGTGATGTACCCCATTTGTCCGTCGGCTGAAAGGTTGGTCAAGCCGATTTCAAAGAAAGGGATATACAGGTCCGCATTGCCTGTCTTCGACGTGCGCCACAGGGGCAGGTTCTTCTTTGTTTCGGCGTCAATGTTCTTTGACCTCACGTATGGGGGGTTGCCCACGATAACGTCAAAACCTCCGTTTTCGGCTACACCGGGCATCGACGTGAAACTGAATGTAAGGGAGTCGCCCTGATACAGGCGGAAATCCTCATTTTCCACTGTCTCGCCATGTTCCAATGCCGCAAGAGCCATGAGAATCTTGGCTCTGCCGATGCTTGTGTCACTGATGTCCACTCCGTATAACTTGTGCAGGATTTCTTTGCATGGAACATGGGTGCGGTTGTGTATCTCAGTCATCAATGTGTACAGGAACGCGCCGCAGCCGCATGATATGTCGGCGCACAGGCAGTTTGCCAAATCCTTGTTTGCGGAATGTAGCACGCGGTTCACGATATAGTCGCGTATATACTTGGGGGTGTACACCGCGCCGTTTGCCGTTTGCTCGTCCTTTGGAATTGCCGATTCAAAGATGTTTATGACATCCTCTATCTCGCATTTTCCGCTCAATATTCCGGTTTCCTCAATTGGTTCATCTTTGCCGGACATGACAAAAGGCGCGAGAAACCCTCCTTCAACACGCAGGTTCTTGTATCGAACAAAGGATGTGACGACGAGCCTGTTCAACGCAAGCTCGTTATCGGAAAAAGTCTTTATGAATGTGTTAATTCGCTTGTCCATAAGGATTTCTGTCTTTTCGTGATGTTGAATATAACAATGCCTTTTCTTCAGGGCTTTCGATGCCGTATAGCTTGTCGCACAGTTCGTCAAGCTGTGACCAAAGCTTTTTGAGCGACAGTTCCAGTCCGGATGTCCTGTCGTACCCGCTCTCCCTGATTTGTCCGTTGGTTTCCTCTATCCGCATTGCTATTCCGGCAAGTTCGCGGATGTCTTCGTCGCAATCAAGGAACGCTTGTTTCGGCACAGGCACGGGGTCAAGGAACTGCTTGTTGAATTTGTAGTAGCCCCCTCTTTGCGGATTTGCGGTGGACCGGGCGAATGTGTTGAATATCGTGGAATTGATGATTGCCGCCAATGCGTAGAGCCGGGTCGCGTTGACATTTGCTATCTGCACGAAGAACATATTGGCGTTGTCGCAGTAAACGTGCCTGTCGAGAACGACCGATGCCTGCGGATATTGCGCCGTCATAGGGATGCAGAGTTTCGGGTACACCGCGCCGTGGTTGTTGGCTCTGGTATACAGATGCCAGTATTCGCTTGCGTCATATTCCTTGTTCTTCTGCGGCAGCGTCTCCACATTGCGGCAAATCTTTGCCTTGTGCTTTGCGAGATACGAACCGGCTTTAGGGTACATCCGGGAAAATTCGCTGAACGGCAATTCGGTGACTTTTCCCTCGTCCGTCACGCTGTAAGGGAAAAGGGCGAATGTTCTGTACTCCCGTTTTGTGAGAGGGGCGAATTGCTCATTGCAAAGGAGCGGCTTGCACGAACCGCGCTCTATCACCACCTCTTTGTCAATGGCGGAATGACCGTAAATCAGATTGTCTTCAATTTTGTCCGCCACTATTTGGAAAGCGTTGTTCCACAGTACTTGAACCCCTACCTTTACATTGCATATTTCTTTCAGCGTACCCAAGTTCTCGGAGAGCCTCACCCTTAAAGCCCCCAGTTGTGCGCTCTCGAAATTCCACGGGTTTCCTGTGAGCGTTTTTGAGGGAAGAAGCCGGCTTTTGCTGTTGTCGGTGGAGTTTATATACCATACGTTGCAGTTGTTCGCAACATTCCTGTCGCAGACGAGAATGGCTACGTATGTTGTCCTTCCTGCAAAAAGGTCTGTCTCCTCGTAATCATAAATGCCGTTCAGGAGATATTCGTCTTTGTCGGTGAGCAACTGTCGGATGCCTTTGCCGTATTGGTCCTTGAAAAATCTCTTCTGCACGATATACCCCAGTCTTCCGCCGGCGTTTAGCAGTCTGACACCCCTTTCTATAAACGGTATGGCGAGGTCAGTTTTCCCGTTCTTGCCGGATTTATACACTTGCTTGATATAACCCGCCATTGAGGGGAGGCTGACATTGTAGTTTTTTACTTCAACATACGGCGGATTGCCCAAGACGAAATCAAACCCTCCATTTTCAAAAACTTCCGGAAAGGCGGATTTCCAGTCGAAGGCATTGGTGGCTTTAAGCTCGTCTATATTTTCTGAAACAGCGGGGCATATCTCTTCAATGTCTGCACCTACAAGGGAATTGCCGCATTTTATGTTTGTTCCTATCCCCTTTAAGATTTGCGAACCGAGAAGCCCCACAGTCCCGAAATCCTTTGGGGAATAATCGTCTATCAGCTTCAGGGAGAGCGACAGTTTCGCCACCTCCACGGCTTCGGGGTTGATGTCCACACCGTAGATGCAGTTGTTTATGATAGCCTTACGGCCTTCTACCGTGAGCCTTGGCTTGTCGTCTATCGCCGTGTAATATTCCTTTGGCAGGGTTTCCCCTTGCGACAGTTTCTTCTCTGTGAAACGTACGAGATAATCGTATGCACCGACAAGGAACACTCCGCTTCCGCACGCGATGTCCGCTATTTTCAGTTTGAGGATGCCGCTCGCGGTCAGGTTTGTCATTTGTTCCTGCGGAATTACCGACTCTATCACCTGGTTTACAAGGGCAAAGGGCGTGGTTACCGCACCGTTGCTTTTCTTGAACTCAGATTTCAGCTCGTCGGTAACCGTTCCGTCTTTCATGGTCAGCTGATAACCGAGGAAAAGGTCGTAAATGTCGCTGAGGGTTTTAAGGGGGATAACATCAAACCTGTATGGGGAGGGGTCGTAGAGGTGTCTGACAAAATCCACAAGAGGTTCGTCGCTGATCTCCAGACTTTGCAGTGGCGGGATTTTTTTGAACATCGGACCGTCGTAGTGCTCGTAGAACTCGAGGTAAGAACTGTTCTTGAATTCTGTCCAGAAATTTTTAGCGCAATATTTTTTCAGCAGACCGTCCTCTTCAAGTCCTCTTGACTCGCACACGCGGATGAACAAAATCCTGTTTATGATGGTCTGAACGTAAAAGCTCAACGCTTCGACGCTGCTGATTTTGTTGCCGTCGAGTATCGCCTTGGCGATATTCTTGCGGACTTCCCCCAACAAGGCGGAAAACTTTTCGTCTAAGGCATTCCCCTTTGCGGCGATTAGTTTCACATTTCCGGAAAGTACGTTGTCCCTTGACAGGAACGTGTCCAATATCTCAAAGTTCTCCACGAACCGGTCTGCGGTGAAATAGTACAGTCTTGAACAGTCGGCCTCGTCGTTCGTATATGGCATCTGCGAGCAGTTATATATCGCCAATTGCTCAAAATTAGTAACGACGGAAAACGGGGCGCCAATGGACCATCCGTATGAACGTATCTGGAACGCCGCGTCTTTGTCGTTCTCTATATCGACAGCGAGGCTCTTGGCGTCGATAAACGCGAACATCACGCTGCCGTTGACCAAAGTATAGTCGGGACGTGTGTTGGTAGAGCCTATCCGGTGGAGCTTTTCTTTTTCTTCCTTGCCCAGTGTGTGCTCGGTGAGCACTTGCCGGGTGTTTTGCACGTCCCAGCCGAACACGGAAAGCAACTCGTCTATCCATGTCCTCACCGTGGCTTCCGAAGCCCCTTGAAGCTGTCCCCTGTCTTTCGCGTCCCGGAACCGTTCAACAAGACGCCTGAATTTCTCCTTTGGCATATTAACCGTTTGTTTGTGATTTTCCCATATTAATTTAAGATGCAGCGCAACGTGGGTTTATAAAGATAATTTACCGTACTGATTGCTTTTTGTTTCCCAACCGTCAATCGTCCC
>CAVHWJ010000190.1:0-3115 GCA_963639565.1 uncultured Prevotella sp.
AGCATGAGAGACTTGTCTTCATCACGGGCATCACCAAGTTTACGCAGATTTCCCTCTTCTCCGTCCTCAACAACCTGACAAACATCAGTTTCCTGCCCGAATACGCCGCAATCTGCGGTATCACGGAGGAAGAGATACTGGAGAATTTCAAACCTGAGTTAGAAGAAATGGGCGAAGTGAACGGCTGGACAGCGCAAGAGACACACGACAGGCTGAAAGACTATTACGACGGCTACCATTTCAGCCGCCGCAATATGGTTGATGTCTATAACCCATACAGTCTGATAAACGCACTGAACACGCAGGAACTCGGGAATTTCTGGGCAGCTTCAGGCGCGACAACCCTCATTCCCAAGTTTGTGGACAACATGGAACTGCGCCTAAAGAACTTTGAAGACTGCCGTATCATGCGGAACACCCTGGAGCTGTCGGATGTCAGTGGAGGTGGAGCGGAACTGTTCCTTTTCCAGTCAGGCTACCTCACCATTAAAGCCTCCGACGAATTTGGCTACACATTAAGTTTCCCCAACGAAGAGGTGAAACAAGCCCTCTACAACATGGTGTTGCCGGCTCTTGCCATGCGTTCAGAAAACGAGGTACAGTCATTACAGGCTTGCCTGTTCCGTCAGTTGGGCACCGGACAAGTGGATGATGCCATGAAGTAGCTGAAAACCCTCATCGCCGACGTGCCATACAGCAACAAGAAGCTCGCCTCAATGGACATGGAGGAGCGTTACCGCCTCATCATCAGCACCATTTTCAACGCCGTCGGCTTAAAGGTTGAAGTGGAGAAGATGATTGCCACAGGACGGATTGACATGATTGTGCAGACCTCGCGCTACATCTACGTGTTGGAACTAAAACTGAAAAACAACGGCGGCAAGGACGCAGCAACCCGGCAAATCCTCGACCGCCGCTATATGGAGCCGTTCAAAGCCGACAAGCGTCAGGTCATCGGCTTGGGGATAGAACTCGACGAAGAGGGAAAGGGACTCTTGGACTGGAAGAAAGCCGAATAAGACTTTCTTCCCAAGTTTTCCGCGTCCTTTTCAGACAACATTTCCTATACCATACAAAGGGTAGACCAGGATGTCGTCATACGCCCCGAAATTCTCAAGAGAGGTCCGTATTCCCTTTTCCAAATGCTTCGCTTCCAAAAACACCCTCAAACTCTGCATGGAGCCTCGCACTCCCGACTTCACCTCGATAGGGTAAATCACGCCACCGCGGGAAATCACATAGTCAACCTCAGCGTTGGAATTCTTCTTCTCACGATGCCAGCAATAAAGACTGTCATTCCGGTAAGGAGAGCGGTTCTTCACAAGTTCCGTGCCTACAAAGGTCTCTGCCAACGCGCCCTTGTTTACAAGTTTCAAATCATCAGAAACAAGTACATCCGTCAAGTCCAGCTCCAGCATCCTTTGCAAAAGACCGGTATCCATAAATATGTAACGCCTGTATTTTTCCTTGGCTTCGGCAAACAGCGGAACGCCGTTGCTGTCGGTATGCACCACGGAATATACCAGTCCAGCCATGCAAAGCATATCCAAGGCTTCCTTGATTTGCGACGTGCGACAGTCTGAATCCACCTGCGAATAGACAAACTTCCCCTGCCCCTGCAAAGCCACGGAACGAAGCACATCCCTCAACAACCCCTCGGGAACTTTCTCATGGTATTTCTTGAAGTCGTCTTGATAAGAAATCATCAGCTCATTCAATATCCGCTGACATTCCAGCATACTGTTGGTCTCCACATATTTGGCTACACATTCGGGCATGCCGCCAATAACAAGGAATATGCGGAAAAGTTCCAATGCCTTGCTGTGGATAAGGTCGGGCAACGGGTCATGCGGTGATGCCTGGCGCACCATGGTTGCCAAGGCCGTCTTCCCCATTGCCATAAGGAACTCCTGGTAAGAGAAGGAATACATGAAAACGGAGCGTATTCTCCCCACGCCGAAAGACGGAAGGTCGCGGAGCGCAAACTCCAGCAAGGAGCCTGCCGCCACGACATGCAGCCCCGGCATTTTCTCATAGAAATAACGCAGCTTGTTGATGGCTGCCGGACACGCCTGTATTTCGTCCAAGAACAACAGAGTGTCCCCCTCTTCAATGGGCGTATCTACGATAACGGACAACTGCTGGCAAATCTGCTGAGGAGAAAAGCCCTGCTCGAACAAAGTGTGCAACTCACGCCTGTCGTTCAAGTCAATCTCCACATAATTTTTGAAAGTCTCGCCCAAATGACGCACAGCGGAAGTCTTGCCGACTTGCCTTGCTCCCCGAAGCAGGAGCGGCTTGTGAGACTCGTCCCTACTCCACTCCAACAGTTCCTTATCTATAAACCTCTCCAAATACCTCATTACCAATAGCATTTTATAAAATCCAATGCAAAGATAAGCGATATTTTGCAAAAATAGGCATCTTAAAACCTTAATATTTTGCAAAAATAGGCACCATAGAACCTTGATTTTCTGCAAAAATAGGCATCTTAGAACGAATGGCTTTCGCCTCAGAAAATCCTCGGCAGGAAATCGAGGAGATACTTGCGCCAGTTTTCCCAACTGTGGTCGCCGTCGGTCTCACGATACATATAGGTGCAGCCGAGTTTGGCGACGCGCTTGCGGAAACTGTCCACAAAAGGCTTGAGCATATCCTTCTTGCCGATGGCGATGTAGTAGAGGGAGGGGGCGGCATCAAACTGCACCTTCAGCTTGCTGTCGAGGTTCTCGTAAACGGAAATGTCGGAGACACGTTCCTTGCCCTCCTCAAACTTGTCCTTCAGCCACGACGGCATCTTGTCCTTTATCTTCTCCACACGGCGGTTGAAACGGTTGATGCGACCGATGTTCCTGTCGTTGAGGGCGTTCATCGTCTGTGGCGAGAAGAGACCGACATAACCGAACAAGCAAGGGTTGTTGGCGGAAATCGCCATGGCATGCAGACCGCCCATTGAGAGACCGGCTATCGCGCGGTGCGCCTTGTCCGTCGCCACGCGGAACGTCTTTTCTATGAACGGCACAACCTCCTTTGGAAAGGCGTTCTCCGTGCGCCCCATCCACGACGTGACGTTGGAGTGCGTCGCCCGGCTGTCCTTATACACGCCAGCCCCCGG
>CAVHWJ010000190.1:3547-5513 GCA_963639565.1 uncultured Prevotella sp.
GGTGCGGAAAGTCCACACCCCACCCTCTCGCGTCATCTTGTGTTCGTCGCCATCTGAGAGTTCCACCTCAACCTTCTTCGCCCCGTCGTTCGCGTAGCGGAACGTGATGGACTTGTCGGGATTTACGGCAGTTTTCTCCGCCTGTCCTGTTCCCTGTGCCGACACAGGAGAAGAGAACAGGCAGAGAACAGCCGCCAAAGACAAAACGCTTTGTCTCATAAGATTTTCAATGATACTTTACTTGCAGTTAGGACACCATGGCTTCAGCTGCTTGAAGAAGTCGTTGCCCTTGTCGTCCACGAGGATGAAAGCCGGGAAATCCTCAACGGTGATTTTCCATATAGCCTCCATGCCCAGTTCGGGATATTCCACGCACTCGATGCTCTTGATCGAACTCTGCGAGAGCACCGCCGCCACGCCGCCGATAGTGCCGAGGTAGAAACCGCCGTGCTTCTTGCACGCGTCGGTGACCACCTGTCCGCGGTTGCCCTTGGCAATCATCACGAGAGACGCGCCGTTGTCCTGGAACTCGTCCACATAGGGATCCATGCGGTTCGCCGTGGTCGGTCCCATTGATCCGCAGGGGTAGCCCTCGGGGGTCTTTGCCGGTCCGGCGTAGAGGATAGGATGATCTTTGAAATACTGCGGCATGCCCTCGCCGGCATCGAGACGTGCCTTGAGCTTCGCGTGGGCGATGTCGCGCGCCACGATGATAGTTCCCTTGAGGTTCACGCGTGTGCTCACGGGATATTTGGTGAGTTCGGCGCGCACCGCGTCGATACCCTTGTCCAGGTCAATCTCTATGCCCTTGGCGCCCTCGCCCGGCTTGCGCAGTTCCTCGGGGATGAGTTCCGAAGGGTTGGAGTCCATCTTCTCAATCCAGATACCGTCGGCGTTGATCTTGCACTTGATGTTGCGGTCGGCGGAACAGCTCACGCCCATGCCGATAGGACAGCTTGCGCCGTGGCGCGGCAGACGCACCACGCGGATGTCGTGGGCGAGGTATTTGCCGCCGAACTGCGCTCCGAGACCAATCTTGTGAGCCTCGTCGAGGAGTTTGTTCTCCAGGTCGATGTCGCGGAACGCGCGGCCCGTCTCGTCGCCCGTGGTGGGCAGGGAGTCGTAGTATTTTATTGAGGCGAGCTTCACCGTGAGCAGGTTCTTCTCTGCCGAAGTGCCGCCGATGACGAAGGCGATGTGGTACGGCGGACAGGCGGCCGTTCCCAGTGTCTTCATCTTCTCCACGAGGAACGGCAGAAGTGTGCCTTCGTTCTGTATCGTGGCCTTTGTCATGGGGTAGAAATATGTCTTGTTGGCTGAACCGCCACCCTTTGCCACGCACACGAAGCGGTATTCGTCGCCCTCGGTGGCCTCGATGTCAATCTGCGCCGGGAGGTTGCAGCGAGTGTTCACCTCGTCGTACATGTTGAGGGGAGCGTTCTGCGAATACCTCAGGTTGTCCTGCGTGTAGGTGTTGAACACGCCGAGCGAGAGAGCCTCCTCGTCCTCGAAATCGGTCCACACGCGCTGGCCTTTCTCGCCGTGGATGATTGCCGTACCGGTGTCCTGGCAGAAGGGCAGCACGCCCTTTGCGGCGGTTTCGGCGTTGCGCAGGAACTGCAGAGCCACATACTTGTCGTTCTCCGAAGCCTCGGGGTCAGTGAGAATCTTAGCCACCTGGAGATTGTGTTCGCGGCGGAGCATGAACTCCACGTCGTGGAAGGCCTGCTGCGCCATGTTGGTGAGAGCTTCCTTTGAAACCTTCAGTATTTTCTTTCCCTCAAACTCGCTTACCGACACGCCGTCTTTGGTAAGCAGGTAATATTCAGTAGTGTCCTTTCCGAGCTGGAACATTGGAGCATACTTGAATTCCGTCTGTGCCATAATGCTTTGTTTTATATTTTTTGCTTAATCTTTGTTAGTCCAGAATTACGCCACAAAGTTACTAATTATTTCTTATGGACGG